>JAGPBS010000037.1 GCA_018063245.1 Alphaproteobacteria bacterium
CCACAACCCTTGGCAGCCTGAGTGTAGGAGGCTCCGCTGCCGGGTTGTGGACTTTTGGATAACTTATCCTCTAAAGCGGACATTTCTATCTTGCTCTAAAGCGGACATTTCTATTTTGCCTTGACACTGAATATTTGAAAAATTGCGATTAACAAAAAATAGATTAAACAACCTCAATATGTTTTGGGATTTGAACTAAATCCTCTTCACTCATATCTGGATTCAGATGCAGCCTTTTCAATTTAGGCGCTATTGCTAACACATACTCTATCTCAAAAAATGTCAGATTTATTCCCTGTAGATAGACTTCCTCCAGTTCAGGAAATTCAAAACGAGGAGACTTGAGAAAGCCCTCACATCTTAATTGCCTGCACATAGCAAGATCAATTTTCTTTAACAAAGGGGCTGCTCTTGCAATCATTTTAAGATCAGATAATTGGACATCTGTAGAATTCAGGCACATAAATTCAAGCGAAGATAAAAAATTCTTCTTTATTTTTTTGAATAAGCCTGTCACTGAGCCTTTATGTTCTCTTAAATCAAGCGCTCTCAAATAGGGAGCAATTTTAATAAGGGCAATCAAATCATCACTTGTATAAGTTAAATCATCCAAACCTAGATATTCCAATTTATCCATCTTTGATGCATGAATGTTTTTTAAGATACCGTTAGCAAGATCTTTACACGCACCTATTTCCAACTTTGTCACATTTGGGGCAGCTGACAGAACAGCCTCTAAATCATGTAACCCTACCCGTGTGCCATATAATTTAATTTTTTCCACACAGGGCAGAGAATTTGGTTTAAATGACTCAAACACGCCTTTTCTAATTTTTTTACACAAAGTCAGATTCAAAACTTGTAAATTTGGAGTCACCTGTAAAAGCCTTTTCACAAAACGACTCTCTATGGCTGAATACTTAAAATCAAGAATCTCTAGAGCCTCCATCAAAAAATCAAATTTTTGGAATCTCGATAGCTGACCCTTTATAGCATTACATGAGGCAAGATTCAGACTCTTTAAGTTCAATGCTGCCTTTAACAGTTTGATAAGATCTGATAAAGCGACTTGAGTATAGTGCAAAACAATAGATTCAAGACAAGGCAGAGATTCTCTGAAAAAAGGATCAAATAGACCGGATCGAAGACTTGAACAAGAAGCCAGATCAAGTTCTCTTAACCGAGGTGCTGCCCTCAAAACAGCTTGCAAATCCTTATTTCTAATAGGTTGACTCTCTAAGCTCATAACTGTTAATTCCGGCAAGGACCCCGCAACAAGACGAGATGAACCACGATAGTCAACAAACTCACTCCACCTCAAATCTAATCTTGTTAAGTGAGGTGCTGCTCCTAAAAGAGATCTAAAATAAATGGGAAGCCTTGATTTAAACATTTTTAATGTACTGAGATTCGGCAATGAACCATCATTCAACTCTATAACTAAATTGAAATCGGTATTAACCTGAATAAATGAGAGATCTAAGCTTTTTATATTCTGAAACGACTCAAAAAAGCCTGTATAAATGCCTTCCACCCTCCCTTGGTCTGAGGACAATGATATATGCCTTACATTTGATAGAATCTTTTCATTATCTTTGCCGTTTTGTAGCTCACGCCAAAAATCATATCTTACCTTCAAGGAATCAAAAGATATTTTGCAACCTGCCTGCCCAAAACGCTTTACGAGTTCTTCCATTGTTATAACGCTGTGACGTTGAAACCACCCACAGAACTCTATAACCAAGAATGGCATCGACACTTCAGCAAGAAGCTTGACCAAAATATTTTTAAACAAAGAACACTGACGCTCTGTTTCTATTCGGAAATACTGATACATCAAAGGTTTTAAGTTTAAAAACCGGCTCCACCCTTTAGCAGTCACGACTAGTTTACAAATATCGCGAGGTTCCAGATACTCAAAAACTCTCTGCCAAATAAAAAGATCAGTCGGAATGGTGGCTCGAAAAGCACGAGGCGCCCGACGTTTACTTGCAACTTCAGGATCTAAACAAGTGCCTGTAATGTGAAAAGGCTGAAGGCGACCAAAATCTAGTAAACTAGAAGGAATAGCCGGTGCATTTTTGTCTGTGAGCGCAAGATATGACATGGTTAATTTCCTGAATCAATATAAACGATAGATAAATAAATTGTGAATTGTATATTATTAAATATAGAAACAAATATCAAGAAAAATCACATTTTTAAAGACCATTTCATTGCCTTTCTTTGGTTAAAACCAAGAATGCTGGTGCATTCGGCTGGAGCGAAATCACAGGAGTTTTCCCCTGTTCTAAAGCATACCAATAAGATCCAGGTAATTTTTGATCACCAATCTCATAATTCATCCCATCCCACGTATCTTCACGAAAGGCATAAAAAGCGAAATGCCATTTATTTTCTCTAAATATATCAATGAGATCTTCAAAATAAGTAGGCAAACCCTTGCTCATTCGATGGCCACCGAACTCACCAACCAAAATGCGATTTGAGGGTATCTGGTACCTCGATTGAAAGTCCTGAACTGTTTCCAAATAGCCCTTCAGCTTCTCTTTATCCCAATGGGTCCCATTTACGTCCCCTGGGTAAGACCACTTACCCTTATTACGCTTATAGTTGGTATAGTTAAAAGGGTCATACATATGAAATGCATAAAGCGTGTTTTGATCCATCTGAGGTGTGAGATATACAAAAGTTGCCGGATCTGCATGCATAGAACTGTCAATAATGATAGACATATCCGCATCAATGGACCGAATAGCTTTCAGCATTTGATGATTAAACTGATTAAAAGTATTATACACAAATTCTTTTTCCATCAATGTTAGCTTTTCAATTGAGTCAGAAAATAGCTTCTCAGGGTGCGGTTCATTCAAAAAATTATAGCCTATAAGCGCTGGATGGTCTTCCAGTGCCACAGCCAAATCTTTCCAAAACTGTAAAGCCTGATTCATATAAACAGGATCAGACCAAAGACGCAAATCATCCTGATCATGATTATTCTGTTTCCAGCGAGATCCCGGCAGACTGAGCATTGTCAAAACGACAGGCATCTTTTCTTCTGCGCAAAGATCAAGTATCGATTTTAAATAAACCAGGTCCTCTTGCACGATTTTATGATAATGATCCGCATCCCCGATCAGAAAATCTCTCTGTTTTGTAACAAACTTATCCGGCGCAATGCGCAAAAATTCAATACCATAGCTCTTTGCAGCCCGAATATCATCTCTCGAGATTTCCTTATTAAACATATTTGCCCCACGACGAGGCGCATCCCAAAAGGAAATTTTAGAAGAGGGTTGACTGAACGGGGTAAATGCCCAGCATATAAATAAGAGCAAAACAGGGATTAAAACAAATAAAATTCTCTTCGAAATGGCTAAACGCATAGGGAACATCCAATTAAAACAATAAGGATAAGTATTATACTTTCCTACACTTTCTAAATCAAACATTTTTCCATATTTCTTATACTTTTCAAAGACGCACATAAATTATTAAGAGAAAAATGATATTCTACACGTGTGTAATTTTTTAACAATAAACGGAGGGAAAAAATGTCTGGTATTAAAGGAACTCATGAACGACCGACTCTGATCGACACTGCTACATTTAAAGAAGCAGATTTTACAGTTTATGTCGCTCGCATAAACGCAAAAAGACTCTCAAATCGTATTCAAACAAAATACGAAAAAGAACAGCATATATTAACGAGTCTCGAACAGAAATGCACTTCTATCAAATCAAATATAACACCTTCAGCCATCAAAAGAAAAGTGAAACAAACTTGTCAAGCACACACTATTCTACATTTTCTAACACGCATCACTAAGGGGTCTCACGCCAAATCATTACCTAAAAATGCACAAAATCTAGAAAAAGCGATATATGGATTGAAAAAAAATCTAGAACAAGCTGAAAAGCTTCATCTTTCAATCAATGATTCTATCAAGGAAAATAGACAGAGCTCAAGTCAAAAGGTATCTAACGTTGATTTAGGGTATCTATCTCGTTTGATGATGAACAAAATCTACAAAATCCCTCCTGAGTCTCAAGCCCCTCAAGAAAAACACCTCAAAACAATCAAAGAAATTAAAGATGTCTTTAGCATCATCAAGGGGCATCTCGAAACAGACATAGATGTTTATTTATCCATAGATCCAACGCAAGCTTTAAAAGATAAACAAATACTCACAAAAATGAAAAAGCAAATTGAAATTCTATCAACTATTCAAGATGCCTTACTCAGCGAGATTGAACTTCTCCGTGAGGAAACAAAAAAACGTTAAGACCAAAGCACATTGCTGAATTTTCGATAGGACATGGCTCTGCACTTAATAAACAAGCCATGTCCAAGTGCTTTTAAGGGCGAGATTATCTATGTATACTACTGATGGCGCATATAGACCGTCTAGGACTTCGGCGTTCGCTCATAACGTTACGACTCGAGCTGATTAATGAGATACCACAACCTATTGAAAGCCTCATTGCGGGCTCTGAATGAGGCAAAAACATCCTGCTTTTCATCGTCTGTCATATGACTCACAAACACAATGCGCCGATTTTCCTTCTCAATATAACCAACAAACCAACCATGTTGGATATCTGTTCTGTTGCCGTCTACGTCTCTTAGCAAGCCATTACCGGTTTTGCCATAGAGCTTCCAACCACCGGGGAGTTCTTGCATAAACATGATTTTCTTGGCTTTGTCATAACTTGCTTGACTGACTGACAATTTTTGATCTACTAGCCTTTGCAGAAACACAGTTTGGTCTTCAGGCGATATTTTGAGCGAACTCGATAAGATCCAAGCATGTGTCAAACCATTATTTTGGCCTTTATCACCAGAAAGATCCATATTCCCATATGAAAACTTGGTTACATAATTCTGAAACTTATCCATTCCAAGTTTCGTTGTTAAAATGCGTGAATACCATAGGCAACTATCTCTGAGCCAAGTTCTTGGATTATGATCTCCTTTGCAAACATTGATATAAGGATCTGCACCTATAGGCAAAGACCAAGAAGGCTGCATTTCATTTTTTAGAATCCCCGAATCAAAACCTATTAAACTCAGAGGAATCTTAAAAGTTGATTCAGGCGTATAAGCCGTTTTACAGTCACCTTCAGTTTGTATTGTTTCTCCATGTTCTTTGGCAATAAAACAAAGTTCTGATGCAAAAGCAGAGCCAGAGCATAAAAGAATAGAACATAACAATAAAATACCCTTTTTCATGATTCCCTCACTTCACTTTTTTTGTAAACCACAATACCAGATCATCATCAAGTGAATAGCTATTTCCTGGAATCGTTGGTTCATACTTATAAGTAATACCCTTACCATTCGGAATATAACCGCGTTTCACATAAAGTCTTTGCGCTGCTCCATAGCCACCATCAACGCCTGCATAAAGTCCAACACCAATCCCTACCCTATCTGATTTGGTTGCTGCTTCTTGTTCTGCTAAATCAAGCAAGTGTGATCCTATACCCATTTTTCGAAAACGTGGCAGCACATTTAAATCCATAATCTCTGGAATATTTTGCTCTTTGAAAGATAGATACTCAGATTGCCATTTCAACGTAATGTAACCCGCAAATTGCTCATGCAGATGAGCAACCCAAACCAATCGCTCGCCAGTTTCAACTTCTTTCAAATATTTTTGAAAAACACTTGCTGGTTTATCCCAGCCGACTTTACAAAAAGCGTCAGTCATCAAGTCAATATCATTTGGGGCCAATGGACGAATTGAGAGATCATTTACTTTATCTCCCTTAAAACTATCAAGTGGTTTCAGCATATAAACCATGTTCCACTCATAGCCTTCAGGTTTTAAGTTGAAGAGCGGTGAAAATCCTAGTGTTTTATAAAACTGATATGTCTTCAAGTAATTTTCATCTGCTTCTTGAGGTGATAAGGTCTCCACAGAAATTGTTTTGGCACCCCTCTCTTTTGCATAGATGAAAGCTTTACTCAATAAAATTTTACCTATGCTTTGACGGTGGTATTGCTTAAAAATTCCCATCCAATAGATATTGGCATTTTCAGGATAAGGAAAATCTATCGACATAAGGCCTATATAGTCATTACCTACTTTTGCTGCAAAATTTATTCCAGTACCAACGCCAATAGCGTAATGTTTATTGACTTCAGGCAAGCCAAAATATTCAGGTAAATCAGCAGTAATTTTACGACAGAGCTTTGAGGCCAAGTTTGAAGAAATGATGTCAACCGTAATTATGTTCATGACTTTTTCCTCACAGATGGAATTTTTTTACATCCTATCACTCAAATCCACTCTCGCTTAATAAAAAAAAAGGGGAATTCAATCTGATTCCCCCTTTTCTATCTTATTGGTCTAGAGGACTTAAGCTTCTGCACCTTTATCAGCTGCAGGTTTTGCTTTTGCCTTAGCAGGAGCTTTTGCTTTCGCTGGAGTCTTTTTTGCTTTTTCTGCAGCTGGCGCTTCTGGCATCTCATCAAATGATTTACCTTTAGCAGCAGGATCTCTGTCAACAAGCTCAATAAAAGCCATTGGCGCTGCATCACCATAACGGAAACCAGCTTTTAAAACACGGCAATATCCGCCATTACGTGATTGGTAACGACCACCTAAAACTGAAAACAATTTAGATACCGCTTCTTCATGACGCAAAATTGATAAAGCCTGGCGACGAGCATGCAATGTTCCGTCTTTTCCAAGAGTAATCAAACGGTCGATAATACGACGCATATCTTTTGCTTTTGGTAATGTTGTTTTAATTTGCTCATGCTGAATAAGTGCAATTGCCATATTTGAGAATAAAGCACGACGATGTGACTTTGTTCTATTTAATTTACGACCTGAAAGACTATGTCTCATTTTTAACTCCTTTATCAATTTCTTTCGCGTGCGAAAGGGATTTTGTTGAAGATATCTTGGTAAATTTTAGAAAACTTATTTAGATAATCCTACTTCTTAGTATCAGAAATTTCTTTCTTTGCTACTTAGCGGACCATCAAAGTGAGTTCACTTAAGCTTACACAACAACATCTTTTCGACGATTGTCGGGTTTCTCATCTAATCACATCTTTTCAACTTTGTTGAGATGAATCAATGTAGGATGAGTTTTCTTTTCTCTGAGGACGCCCCTCAAAGAAAAGATCAGGAGCCCAGCTTCACTGAAGCCAGACTCCCTCAATTTCAATTAAACGGATCTTCGTATTTTTTAGCAAGCTCTTCAATGTTTTCTGGAGGCCAATTGACAACTTCCATTCCTAAATGAAGTCCCATTTGTGAGAGAACTTCTTTAATTTCATTGAGTGACTTACGACCAAAGTTTGGTGTTCTAAGCATTTCTGGTTCTGTTTTCTGCACCAAATCACCAATGTAGAGAATATTATCATTCTTAAGGCAATTTGCAGAGCGAACTGAAAGCTCAAGTTCATCAACTTTACGAAGAAGATTTTTGTTAAATGGAGGCTCTTTTGCTTCATCAAACTCAAGTGCCGCTTTTGGATCTTCAAAATTAACAAACAGATGAAGTTGATCAATCATAATGCGTGCTGCAAGTGCAACTGCATCTTCAGGTGTCACAGCACCATTTGTCTCAACAACCATTGTTAATTTATCATAATCTGTAACTTGACCAACACGTGTATTTTCAACTTTATAAGTCACTTTACGCACTGGACTATAAAGTGAATCAAGAGCCATTGAACCAATTGGTGCATCTTCTTCTTGGTTCTGTGTTGCAGTTACATAACCTTTACCAACAGCAACCGTAAATTCGATGTTTAATTTCGCCCCTTTATCAAGAGTACAAAGAACATGATCTTCATCCATCACTTCTAGACCAGCTGGAAGTGTAATCATACCTGCGGTTACAACACATGGACCTTCAACCTTCAGGTGCATTCTTTTTGGCTCTTCGCCATCCATTCTGAGTGCCAAAGATTTTACATTCAATATAAAATCAGTTACATCTTCCTTTACACCAGGGATTGATGAAAATTCATGAAGAACGCCGTCAATTTTAATTGCTTTGACTGCAGCACCTTGTAAAGATGACAAAAGAATACGTCTCAGCGCATTCCCGATTGTCAAAGCAAAACCTCTTTCGAGTGGCTCTGCAACGATTGTTGCAATACGTTCACGTTGATCTGACAATTGAATATTCAATTTTTCAGGTTTAATCAGTTCTTGCCAATTTTTTTGTAACATGTTTTCCTCTTGCCTTAAAGTTAATGCTGTGTCTTCTAAAGTTTATGAATGATATACACACATCACTCAATTATTTTAGTGGATACAACATTTCTGTTTCAATTCTGTGAGTTGAGAGGCACTCAACCCTTTCCCGAAACAGAAATTGTAAAATTATACGCGTCTTGCGCCTGATGGACGCACGCCATTGTGAGGCAATGGTGTGACTTCTTGTATTGATGTAACAACAATCCCACATGATTGAATCGCTCTAATCGCTGATTCGCGACCAGAACCAGGTCCTTTTGCGCGAACTTCAACTTGATTTAAACCATGTTCTCTTGCAGCTTTACCAGCTTTTTCAGCAGCCATCTGACCCGCAAATGGTGTTGACTTACGAGATCCTTTAAAACCTTCAGACCCAGATGTCGCCCAAGAAATTGTATTTCCTTGCTTATCGGTAATTGTGATCATTGTATTATTGAAAGACGCATTAATATGAACAATACCTTCTGATATATTCTTTCTTTCGCGTTTTTTCAATTTTGCATTTTGTTGAGCTTTAGCCATAATATCTCTAACCTTTAATTATCTCTTTGCCATTATTTCTTTTTGCCAGCAATCGCTTTAGCTGGACCTTTTCTCGTACGTGCATTTGAATGAGTACGCTGACCTCTAACAGGCAAGCTTTTACGATGGCGCAAACCACGATAGCAACCCAGGTCCATAAGTCTTTTGATATTCATTGAAACTTCACGACGCAAGTCACCTTCAACGATATAATCACTATCAATTAACTGACGAATCTTCAAAATATCATCATCTGACAATTGGTGAACACGACGTGTTTCTTCAATTGCCAATTTTTGACAAATTTCGTCTGCCTTTTTAGGGCCAATTCCATAAATATACCGAAGAGCGATTTTTACTCTTTTTTGGGTCGGTATATTGACACCAGCGATACGAGCCACTGTCTTTCTCCTTTATTTTCCTAAGTTACTTATTCTCATTCATTCATTTAAAACGAGTTTTACCACGTTGCAATGAAAGAATTATATGCAATTTTTACTCATAGTCAAGAAAAACTATTCAATTTTCAAAAAAAGAGCAACTTTTGTTAAGCTGTGTCTTTTAATAAAGCCGATTGTTCTTTATTTGACTGCAAGATTTCGTTAATTTGACGAGTTACCTCATCAACATCCGCCATACCATCAACAATCTTTAAAACACCAGATTTTTGATAATAAGGCAAAATTGGGGCGGTCTGCTCATGATAAGCAACAAGTCTTTTTGAGACTGTCTCAGCATTATCATCAGCACGACGTGTAAAATCGGTTGAACCACAATAGTCACACTTACCATTAACCTGCGGCTGTTTTGTTTCGTCATGATAGTTTGCACCACAGGAGGCACAACTAAACCGACCTGAAATTCTTTTAACAAGAGCGTGTTCGTCCACTTTCAGTTGAATCACAGCATCAATTTTAAGCTTTAAGTTCGACAACATTTGATCTAAAGCCTGAGCTTGCGGTATCGTTCTTGGAAAACCATCGAGAATAAAACCTTTAGCCACATCAGCTTCACTTAATCTTTTTTGAATAATCTCAATCATCAGATCATCCGGGATCAGCTGACCACTTGACATAATTGACTGAGCCTTTTCAGCAAGTGCCCCACCTTGTTTTACAAGCTCACGAAGCATATCTCCTGTTGAAAGCTGTCTCAAACCATAGGCTGTTTCAATTATTTTAGCCTGTGTTCCCTTCCCGGCCCCAGGAGGACCTAAAAGAATAATGTTTGTCATCTGCGACCTCTAAGTCTAGATTTTTTGATCAAGCCTTCATACTGATGAGCAATCAAATGTGAATGGATTTGAGCAACCGTATCCATCGTTACAGAAACCACAATCAACAAACTGGTACCACCAAAATAGAAAGGAACTTTATATTGCGAGATTAAAAACTCAGGCAAGATACAAACGAAGGATAGATAAGCGGCACCTATAACTGTCAAACGCGTTAATATAAAGTCTAAGTAGTCCGCTGTATTTTTACCTGGACGAATCCCTGCAATAAAACCACCATTTTTCTTCAACATCTCTGCTGTATCTTCAGGATTGAACACAACAGCAGTATAAAAGAAACAAAAGAAAACAATGAGTAGAATATATGAAACCATATATAAAGGCTGTCCATGTCCAAGATACACACTTACAGTATTCAGCCATTCCGGCCCTTTTCCGCCAAAATAGCCAGCGACTGTTAGAGGCATCAAGAGCAATGAACTTGCAAAAATCGGAGGAATAACACCAGATGTATTAAGCTTTAAAGGTAAATGAGATGTTTCACCACCTGTCATTTTCATACCAATTTGACGTTTTGGATATTGTACAATGATACGTCTTTGCGCTCTTTCCATAAAGATGATGAACATGACAACGCCAATAGCCATTGCAAAAAGAAGCAGAATAATCGCTGACGAAATAGCACCTGTTCTGCCGAGCTCTAAAGTACCAGCCAAAGCACGTGGCAATTCAGCGACAATCCCCGCAAAGATAATCAAGGAAATACCATTCCCAATACCGCGAGAGGTTATTTGTTCACCTAACCACATCAAGAAAATAGTACCACCAACAAGCGTTACAATTGTTCCAAGTCTAAAAAAGAATCCTGGGTCTAATACAGCAGAGCCATTTGCACCAGTCATCCCTTCTAAGCCAACAGATAGACCATATGCCTGCACTGTTGCAAGTAGAACTGTTAAATAACGCGTATATTGAATAATTTTACGACGCCCCGACTCCCCCTCTTTCTTCATTTGAGCAAGTGAAGGAGACAATGAGGTCAATAATTGTAAAATAATAGAAGCAGAGATGTAAGGCATAATGTTCAGTGCAAAGATGGTCATACGACCCAAGGCGCCACCAGAGAACATATTAAAGATACCTAATACACCACCTGCATTTCTTTGAAAGATTTCTTTAAGAACAACAGGATCAATACCATGGATTGGTATATAAGTACCCAATCTATAGACAACTAACAACATTAAGGTAAAGACAATTCTTTGCTTTAATTCAGTTGCCTTTGAAAAAGCACCAAAATTTATATTTGTTGCTAATTGTTCAGCTGGGGATCCTGCCATTCACTATCTCACTATCTTTTATTATTTATATTCGTTACAAAGGAGAAATAATCAGCGCTAACTAAGCAGCTGCACCAATAATTTCAACTTTACCACCAGCTTTTGATACTTTATCAAGAGCTGCTGCTGATGCTTTGTTAATTTGAATATTAATCTTATCGCGAATATCACCATCTGCTAACAAAACAACTGGCTCAGATAATTTGCCAATCATACCAACAGATTTCAAGACTTCTTTGGTAATCTCGGTCTTAGCATCAAACCATTTCTCATCAATTGCTCTTTGCAATTGCCCGAGATTAATTGTTTGATAAACAACTTTATTCACAGATACGAATCCACGTTTTGGCAGGCGACGAACGAGTGGCATCTGGCCACCCTCACCTTTTACAGTTACACCTGATCTAGCTGTTTGACCTTTACCACCGCGACCACAAGTTTTACCTTTGCCAGAACCAATACCGCGTCCAACGCGCATACGATCCTTTTTTGATCCAGGGATATTTGATAATTCATTGAGCTTCATTTTAATTTCCTCACTTCACAATTACTGTCTGGTTTCTACTTTAACCAGATGTGCAACTTTTAAAATCATTCCACGAATTGATGGTGTGTCTTCCAATACGCGTGATCTATGCATTTTATTCAAACCTAGTCCAATTAAAGTAGCTCTTTGAGAAGCTTCTCTGCCAACGGGACTTCTAACTTGTGTAACAACAACTGCAGGTCCTTTAATTTCTTTTTTCTGACCGCTGCTCTTTGTGCTTTTTGAAACTACTTTTTCAGATTTAGGCACGGCTGGAGCTTTAGCAGCAGTTTTTGCAATTGGCTTTTCAGCCTGTTTTGTTGCTTTTTTTACTGTATCTTTTTCAACAGAAACTTCAGCTTTAACTGACTTTTTCGGAGCCGCTGCTTTTGGTTTCTTTTCTGTTGTTTCACTCATTTCATTTTCCTTTACTTACTATAATCAATTTCCATCTAGGCAATTTACATAGAAATATATTTAAAACCTTATGGTTTAGGCTTCTGCAGAAACCAAAGTCTCTTCAAAATCACCCTCAACTTGATCAGCTTTTTTTCTAAATAATTCAGGAACACGTTTACCTCTACGCGAGGCAACCATGCGTGGATTATTTGTTTGATTCAGAGCTTCCAATGTTGCATAGATCATATTATATGGGTTAGATGATCCAACAGATTTTGTAACAATATCTTGAATCCCTAAAGCTTCAAAAACTGCACGTGTTGGTCCACCTGCGATAATTCCTGTACCACGATCAGCTGTACGAATCACAACAGAACCTGCACCAAAGCGAGCTCTAACATCATGATGAATTGTACGACCTTCTTTTAATGGAATACGTTGCAAGCCTCTTTTAGCTTGATCTGTTGCCTTGCGGATTGCTTCAGGCACTTCTTTTGCTTTACCGTGACCGACACCAACTCTACCCTTACCATCGCCAACAACAACCAAAGCAGCAAAAGCCATACGACGTCCACCCTTTACTGTTTTAGCGACTCTATTCACGTGAACGAGCTTTTCAATCAATGCATCTTCTTTAGATTCTTTTGGTGCGCGTTCTTCACGTTGATTTCTTGACATATTTTATACCCCTTAAAATGATAGACCGATTTCACGAGCGCCATCAGCAAGAGCTTTAACACGTCCATGATATATATATGAGCCACGATCAAAGACGACTTCTTTTACGCCTTTTTTCATCGCTTTTTTTGCGACTTCTTTACCAATCAACGTTGCAGCTTCTATTGTCGATCCATTTTTCAAAGTTGCTTTGAGGTCTTTATCTACTGTAGAAGCAGAAGCAATTGTTACACCAGCAGCATCATCGATGATCTGAGCATATATATGCTGACTTGATCTAAAGACAGAGAGACGAGGACGGCCATAAGCTTTCCTTGCAATTTGGTAGCGTACACGCGCTTTTCTTTTATCTGTTCCGTTTAAAATTTTCATGACTTTACCTTACTTTTTCTTACCTTCTTTGCGGAGAACAACTTCACCCGCATAGCGAATCCCTTTACCTTTATAAGGCTCAGGTGGCTTACAAGACCTAATATATGATGCAACTGAACCAACGCTCTGTTTATCACGGCCAGAAACTGAAAGTTTTGTCGGTGATTCCACCTTAATTGTTACACCTTCAGGTGGTGTTACTCTCACTTCATGGCTAAAACCTAATTGGAGAACAAGATCTTTCCCTTGTAATGCCGCACGGTAACCTACACCTTGGATTTCCAAATCAATTTGGAAACCTGATGTAACACCCTTTACAACATTTTGAATAAGACTTCTTGCTGTTCCCCACATTGTTCTAGATTCTTTTGAATCATCAATTGGTCGAACAATAACTGAGTTATCTTGTATAGACAAAATAACCTTGTCAGATAAAGTAAGCTTCATTTCGCCTAATTTACCTTTTACATTCACTGTATTTCCTTGAAGGTCAACCGTAGTACCTTGTGGAATAGCGACTGGATTTTTTCCTGTTTTTGACATATTACACCTAAAATACCTGACAAATTACTTCACCACCGACATTCATCTCACGAGCTTCGAGATCAGATATTACACCCTTTGGGGTTGATAATATCGCAATACCGAGTCCGTTAGAAACGCGTGGTAAATCACTAATTTTTGTATATACACGACGACCAGGTTTAGAAACGCGCTTTAATTCGCGAATCACTGGTTTTGTCTCATAATATTTCAACTCTATTGTCAGCTCACGGATACCTCTTGATTTTTCAACTTCTGAAAAATCTTTAATATATCCTTCTCTTTTCAAAACATCTAAAATATTTCGACGAAAGCCTGAAAAAGGAGCAGAAATCACTTTCTTTTTTGCTTGTTGACCGTTACGAATACGTGTCAGCAAATCTGCAATCGGATCACTCATTGTCATCTTATATATCCTTTACCAACTTGATTTTGTTAAACCAGGAATGAGTCCCAAAGCGCCTAGCTCTCTGAGGGCAATCCTAGATAATTTGAAATGACGATAAAAGCCACGTGGACGACCTGTTAACTCACAACGATTGCGCACACGTGTTGGATTCGCATTACGTGGCAGGCGTGCAAGTTTACGTCTTGCATCAAAACGCTCTTGATCTGTTAAAGAACGATCTTTAGAGATGTCTTTTAACTTTGTATAGCGGTTATGATGTTGCTCAACTAATTTCTTTCTGTTGAGATTTTTTTGAATTGAACTTTCTTTAGCCATTTTATCCTCTATCTTTTCTGAAATGGCATGCCAAACCCGTTAAGGAGTGACAAAGCTTCTTCATTGGTTTTAGCCGTTGTTACAATAATGATGTCCATTCCACGGATATCATCAACTGTATCATAATCGATCTCAGGGAATACAATCTGCTCTTTAAGACCAAATGCATAGTTACCTTTACCATCAAAACTTTTAGAAGACAGACCACGGAAGTCACGTACACGAGGTAACGCAACGGTGATCAAACGATCGAGCATATCATACATTCTTGCGCCACGAAGAGTCACTTTACAGCCGATTGACATTCCTTCACGCAATTTATAAATAGCAACAGACTTTTTCGCTTTTGTTTCAACTGCTTTTTGACCTGCAATCAAAGTTAATTCTTCAGAAGCTTTTTTAACTTTTTTACTGTCTCTAACGGCTTCACCCACACCCATATTGATCACGATTTTCTCAATCGTTGGAATTTGCATATCATTCTTGTATGCGAATTCTGTTTTCAATTGTGGACGAATTGTCTTTTCATATAATTCTTTAAATCTTGGTTTATACATCTTATGCACCTGTCACAACAGAGCCAGTTTTCTTGAAAAAACGGACTTTTGTATTTGCTTTATCCATACGATAACCAACCTTTGACCCTGTCTTAGCGGCTTCATCATATAGAGCTATGTTTGAAATGTGAATTGAAGATTCTTTAGAAACAATACCACCTGCATTAACATGTGTTTGTTTCTGATGACGCGTAACCAAGTTAATTCCTTTAACCAATGCACGGTTCTCTTTTGGCATAACTTGTAAAACTTCACCAACCTTACCCTTATCACGACCAGTTACAACAATAACTTTATCATTCTTACGAATTTTTAATTTAACTGACATTTATAGAACCTCCGGCGCCAATGAAATAATTTTCATAAAGCCCTGTGTACGCAATTCGCGTGCAACCGGACCAAATACACGTGTTCCAACTGGATCACCATTTTCATTGATGAGCACACAAGCATTCTTATCAAATCGTATTGCTGAATCTTTGCGTTGCAATGTCCTTTTTTGGCGGACAATAACTGCCTTATATTTTTTACCTTTTTCCGCTTTTGTGTTCGGTAAAGCTTCTTTAACCGTCACTAAAACGCGGTCACCAATCTCAGCAGTTCTCTTGTTTGACCCACCATAAATCTGGATGACCATAACTTTTCGAGCGCCACTATTATCGGCAACTTCCAACATAGTTTGTTTTTGTACCATAATTCACCTTTTCACTTGCATGGTTTTTCTTAAACTTAAGAAACCTTTGCCGTTTCTGCTTCCTTTCTTCCAGAGACAAAGAAAGACTTTGTCTTCGAAATCGGTGAGCATTCTGTAATATACACCTCATCTCCAATTTTATAAAGATTTTTTTCATCATGAGCCTGAAATTTTTTAGACTTTTTGATATATTTCTTCAAAATTGGATGCATAACCTTGCGTTCAACCTGTACAGAGACTGTTTTATCTCCTTTATCTTGAACAACAACACCTTGCATTACGCGCTTAACCATTTTACGTTCTCCTCATTACTTCGATTGAGATTGATTTAGATGAGTTTTCATCTGAGCAATCTCACGACGAATCTGACGAAAACGTGCAGGATTCTCTAATTGTCCAGACACCATTTGAAACCTTAGGTTCATAGATTCTTTTTTCAAATCCAGAACTTTCTTTTCAATTTCATCATTTGTCATTTTTTTAATATCACTTTGCTTCATCTTTAAACTCCTTCAACTGGACGGGCAACAAATTTTGTTTTAACAGGAAGTTTTGCAGATGCCAATTCAAATGCTCTCTTTGCAACATCAAGAGGAACACCATCTAATTCAAACATAATACGTCCTGGATGTACTCTGCAGGCCCAAAATTCAGGTGATCCTTTACCTGACCCCATACGAACCTCAGCAGGCTTTTTAGAAACAGCAACATCTGGGAAAATACGGATCCATAGACGACCTTGACGTTTCATATGCCTTGTAATCGCTCTACGTGCAGCTTCAATTTGTCTTGCTGTAACGCGATTAGGCTCAATTGATTTCAGACCATAGGCACCAAAATTTAATAATGCACCACTTGTCGCTTTGCCGTGAATGCGACCTTTATGCATTTTTCTGTGCTTGGTTCTTTTTGGTTGTAACATTTTTTAACCCTTCTTTCTTATCGACTCATTTGATGTTGTTTCAAACGTTTATCTTGTGCATATGGATCATTCTCCATAATATCACCACGATAAATCCAAACTTTAACACCAATAATACCATAGGTTGTTAATGCCTCAGCATGATGATAATCAATATCAGCACGCAATGTATGTAGTGGCACACGACCTTCTCTATACCATTCAGTTCTTGCGATTTCTGCACCAGCTAAACGACCAGCACAATTGATACGAATACCACCCGCACCCATTCTTAATGCTGATTGAACAACTCTTTTCATCGCTCTACGGAAATTAACACGCTTTTCAAGTTGATCAGCGACAGCTTCAGCAACAAGTTTAGCTTGAACTTCAGGTTTACGAATTTCAACAATGTTCAGAGAGATTTCTGTTCCTGCCAATTTCTCAAGTTCTTTTTTGAGCTTTTCCAGACCAGCACCTTTTGTTCCAATCAATGGACCAGGCTTAGCTGTTTCTATAATCACTCTAAGAAGAGACTTTGTTGGTCTTTCAAACAGGATACGTGCAATTCCAGCCGACTTATATTTCGATTGAATATGATTTCTGATTACAAGATCTTTATGAAGAAACACGCCATATTCTTTACGAATAGCAAACCAACGGCTATCCCAAGTACGGTTAATTCCTAATCTTAAACCAGGAGCTCTTGACTTCTGACCCATTTTATGCCCCTTTTTCCATTTTTTTAGCTGACTTAGATTTATTCATATCGACAACCACTTCAGCAACTTTAATTTTCAAGTTACTAAAAGGTTTTAGAATACGAGCACCGCGTCCACGAGCTCTTGCATTAAATCTTTTAAGCACAATTGACTTACCAACCAACACCTCAGAAACAACAAGTCTATCAATATCCAGTTGATGATTATTCTCAGCATTTGCAATTGCAGAAGAAAGCACTTTTTTAACATCTAGAGCAATTCTTCTTTTCGAAAAGCTCAAAACATTAAGTGCATCTGCAACACTTTTACCTCTAATAAGAGCTGCAACTAGATTTAGTTTGCGTGCGCTTGTTGGTAACATTTTAACTGAAGCAATTGCTTCGTTGTCATTTAATCTTCTTTCAACCATAATTATTTCCTCTTGGCCTTCTTATCCGCAGCATGTCCATGATATGTACGGGTCGGTGCAAACTCACCAAACTTATGACCAATCATATTTTCTGTTACCAGAACAGGAATTGCTTTATGTCCATTATGTACCCCAAATGTTAAACCAACAAAATGAGGAATAATTGTAGAAGCTCTAGACCATGTCTTAATTACTTCTTTACGACCCGATTCACGAACTTTATTAGCTTTTTTAACTAAATGTTCTGCTACAAAAGGGCCTTTCCATCTCGAACGTGTCATCAAATACCTCTATCACTATTTCTTACGACGACGGACAATAAAGTTATCCGTAGATTTGTTATTACGAGTCTTCTTACCTTTGGTTGGCTTACCCCAAGGTGTCACTGGGTGACGACCACCTGATGTCTTACCTTCACCACCACCGTGTGGGTGATCGATTGGGTTCATCGCTACACCACGAACGGTTGGCCTTATACCTAACCATCTATTTCTACCAGCTTTACCGATTTTGATATTACCGTGATCTGGGTTTGAAACAGCTCCGATAGAAGCCATGCAGTTCGAAGAAATATATCTTAACTCACCAGAGGTTAGTTTTACAAGCACATTATCACCATCACGACCAACCAATTGGCAGTATGAACCAGCTGATTTAGCAATTTGTCCACCTTTACCAGGTTTCATCTCGATATTGTGAATAATGGTTCCAACTGGGATATTCTTTAGAAGCATCGCATTACCAGGTTTAATATCCACTTTTGATCCAGATACAACACGGTCATTTGCCTTCAATCTTTGAGGTGCCAGAATATATGAATATTCACCATCATCATACTTAATAAGCGCGATATACGCTGTTCTGTTTGGATCATATTCAATTCTTTCAACTACTGCTGAAATATCAAACCTTGTTCTTTTAAAATCAACAATACGATAACGACGCTTATGTGCTCCACCACGGTGACGAACAGTAATACGACCATTGTTATTACGGCCACCTGAACTTACGAGTCCCTCTGTGAGAGCTTTATAAGGTTTACCTTTCCACAATTCCGACCTATCAACCATAACAAGTTGACGTCTGCCAGGAGATGTCGGTTTAAACGTTTTTAAAGCCATTTTCTTACCTTTTCCTATTCTTTATATGCCAGCTGAAAAGTCAATTGATTGTCCTGCTTCAAGCCTAACAACTGCTTTTTTATAATCAGAGCGCTTACCTAAAATTCCTTTGAATCTCTTTGTTTTACCAACTTGACGCAATGTATTTACAGATTTCACTTTCACCTTAAATAAGGTTTCAACAGCTTCTTTAACACAAGACTTTGTTGCATTGATTGCGACTTTAAAAACAACTTTGTTATCTTGAGAACACATTGTTGCCTTTTCTGTAATAACAGGGTGTAAAAGGATATCATAGTGATGTTCTTTTACAATTGTTTTTGGCATGTTTGCTTTCTTACTCATGATAGTCTTTCTCCTAGTTGCTCGAGAGCATTGACTGTCATAACAAGATAATCATGTCTCAAAATATCATATACGTTTGAACCTTGCTCTGGCAAAACATCAACTTTTGGAAGATTACGTGATGCGAGAAGAAAGTTTGTATCAATATTGGTACCGTCAATAAATAAAACAGATTCCATATTTAATTTCTTCAAAGACCCTAACAATTCTTTTGTTTTAGGAGTGCTCATTTTCGCTTCATCTAAAATAACCAACTTATTTTCTTTTAGTTTAGATGATAAAGCTACTTTCAATGCCAATTTACGTACGTTTTTTGGCATATCAATAGAGTGATCACGGTTCTGCGGTCCAAAAATCACCGCACCTTTACGGAATTGTGGAGATCTAAGTGACCCTTGACGAGCTCTACCTGTCCCTTTTTGCTTCCAAGGCTTTTTACCTGTTCCACTGATATCACCAATCTCTTTTGTTTCATGGTTACCAGAACGACGCTTAGCCAACTGGTAAGTAACAGCCATATTCAAAAGATCTGGTCTAATTTCTAAACCAAATAAAGCCTCAGGAAGATCAACTTCCTTCACTTTTTTGTTTTCCAATGTTATAACTTGCGCTTTCATTTTTAATTCCATTTCCATCTATACATCAATCATTCTGTGATTCAGGGTTTGAGGCAACTTCTTCAACCGTTGCATCCATAGAAACGACTGCAGATTGGACTGTATCCTGCTTTGAACGCTTTAAACCAAACTTTGGTAAATCAGATGGCATTGTTTTTTTCACTGCATCACAAAGCATTACATAACCATTTTTTGTTCCAGGTACCGCACCTTTTACAAAAATAAGTTGATTTTCTTGATCAACAGAAACAACTCTTAAATTTTGAATTGTAACACGTTCATCACCCATATGACCTGCCATTTTAGCGTTTTTGAACACACGACCAGGATCTTGACAACCTGCAACAGCTCCCAGACCTCTGTGGTTCAATGATACGTTAGAACGACCTCTAATTGCAAAGCCATAACGTTTAATAACGCCTTGGAAACCTTTACCTTTAGATTGTCCAATCACATCAACAAATTGACCTGCCACAAAATGACTTACATCAAGTTGATCACCAACCTGAACATCTGCAGGGGCTTCTGGCAAACGAAATTCTCTTAGAATTTGCTGAGGTTCAACTTTTGCCTTCGCAAAATGACCACGCATTTGCTGCGTTGTATTTTTAACTTTAGCTTTTTTTGTCGCTAATTGTACAGCATCATAACCATTCTTCTCTTGTGAAAGAATGCTAGTCACATAAATATTTTCAAGCTGAAGAACTGTTACTGGAACATGCTCTCCACTTTCATTAAATTTACGTGTCATGCCTAGTTTTTTTAAAATAAGACCAGTCCGCATTTTTATCTTCCTATAATTTAATATCTACATCAACGCCAGATGGCAATTCGAGCTTCATAAGCTGTTCAATTGTCTGTGGTGTTGGATCCCAAAGCTCTAAAACTCTTTTGTGAGTTCTGACTTCAAATTGCTCACGTGATTTTTTATCAATATGCGGACTTCTATTCACTGTAAATTTTGCTATATGTACAGGCAGAGGAATAGGTCCTTTGACAATCGCATCAGTGCGCGTTGCTGTTCTAAGAATTTCTTGAGCGGCCTTATCGAGTAGTCGATGAGAATAAGCTCTCAATCTAATTCTAATTTTTTGACTTTGCTGTTTCATTATTCATTACCTCAAAATAGGGCTGTAGTATAACCCACAGCCCGTTAACTTGCAATACCTTTTTTACGCCACGATTGAAGCGACAACACCTGCACCAACTGTACGTCCACCTTCGCGAATCGCGAAACGAAGACCTTCAGTCATCGCAATTGGAGCAATCAATTCAACTTCCATTGCGATATTATCGCCAGGCATAACCATTTCAACGCCTGCTGGCAAGTGAACCATACCTGTTACGTCTGTTGTTCTGAAGTAGAACTGTGGACGATAGTTTGTAAAGAATGGAGTGTGACGTCCACCTTCTTCTTTGGTCAAAATATAAGCTTCTGCTTTGAATTTTGTGTGTGGTGTAATTGAACCTGGTTTTGCAAGAACTTGACCACGCTCAACGTCTTCGCGTTTTGTACCGCGGAGCAACGCACCAATGTTATCACCAGCTTCACCTTGATCAAGAAGCTTACGGAACATCTCAACACCGGTCACAACTGTTTTTTGTGTTGGGCGAATACCAA
>JAGPBS010000038.1 GCA_018063245.1 Alphaproteobacteria bacterium
TCTCTGGAGCAACGTTATGGTTATCTTCCTTTGAGATAATCGAGACAGTGCCGCCATCGGCGGTTAGCACATTCCGATTGACTTGATCGCTCATATGGGTTGAGTCTTTGCTCTTCTTCCGGCCAAAGGACCCTTTTGATTTTGACGATTTTTGAACATAATCATAGTCATGTACTGGGGTATTCTCAAAAGTACCATCGACTTTGGCGACAATATTGCCGCCAGCATGATGATCAACGCCTTGGAAAGTGAGATCTCCTGTTTCATAGATCACATCATAACCAGCGCCAGTGGTCACTGATGATTTTACATGATGCGTATGTTGCTCGTTACGCTTATGTTTTCTGCTATTCATCGCAAGGTGTGAGCCAGTTTCAACTGAGCCAAGATAGACTGGGGCTCCACCCGATTTAAACTGAATGCCCTGTTCACCATGAAGATTGGTTCCGTAATATTGCTGCGATCCCTCTTTTTCTGATTCAAGAGTCAATGGCGCGGCTCTTGAGGTGAAGCTCGCTTGCCCTTGGGCTGTTGTGATAGATGAATGTGGGCCTTCGATGGTTCTTGTGACCGTTTCGCTATAAATATTTTGTCCTTTAACAGCAAGACTGTCCCCTGCAAGCGCACTTGAAAGGTTAAACACAGTCTCGCCTGCCGTTACCTTTGTCTCTTTTCCATCAACATTGGCGCCAACAAAGAGAGCAGATTTCTCAGCTTCAATATGTGTTTTGCCTTGAGAGAGAATTGCACCTTGAGCGATAACGGTGCCAGCTTTTATATCAATATTTTTAGCTGAGATTCCATTATTGATTAATTGTGCCATTCTGGTTGATCTTGCGACATAGAGTCTTGGTACCAAAACTTCTTCGCCACCCACGATTTCTTTTTCCATCCAGATCATATCGCGCTTGAGCTGACTGATCAGCTCAGCTGTCATTTTAATGCCAGGATAAAGTTCGAGATCTTTTGCCTCTTCAATCGCATTGTCGTAAAGTTGGCGTATGAGTTCAGCTTCACTGTGAGCCGCACCGAGACGATCGGCAAGACCATTCTCAAAGATTTGCTTTCTTAAAAAGTGCCTTTCAACAAAAGCATCGCCATATCTTTTGGCATTGCCAAGCCCCATACGCGATAGGAAATAGTCCGACCCCATCATGGATCCAGCATTGACATATTTTTTACGTGTTTCAATGAGGTAATGAGCCCCTGCGCCTTTATTGATCGTTAAGAAAGGCGATTCACTGGCCTGAAAGGCAAAATCTTCTGAATTGATGACCATCTCTGGAGATTCATTGCGATTTGAAGCAACATAGGCCACATTGTCTTTAACATTTTGGTCAAGTTCTGATTCTTGCTTGAACTCTGTTTTAAGATTGTAAGTAATATCCTCGCCCGCATGAATCCAAGAGGCAAGAGACTGGGAGTCGATTATTTTAACATCGGTGGATGGTCGATCAATATCCGGGCTCCATTCTGAATGTCCTCTGCGTCTTATTTGAGAAGCTCTCTCCTCTCTGAGAATACGTCCTTTGGCTATTAATTCGTCCCCATTGAGTGTGATCGATTTTGCAGCTGTTATAAAACTCATCTCATTGACGGTTTTATCAGCCTCGATATCAATATTCCCTGAAGCAAAGAGCTGCGCAGGATTATCTTTTGAGATTAATCGATCTTTGGTATCTACTTGTCGTCCTTTGCGGGAACTTCCCCTGCTATATTCGATTGTGCCATAATTTCTTTTAAATGGATGATGAACGGGATCTGTACTTGTTACATATTCTTGCTTAGCCATCTTATTTTGAACAAGCTTTGCCTTGAAAGACATATTCCCATCTAGCCCTAAAGTCTCAATTATGGCTGAGCGATTTTCAATATGGCGTGCTTTTAAATCATCTTTGCCCCGGATCAGCAAAGGCCCTGTGATCAGCATTTCTCCGCCGATATGATCGCCCTGATAGGTGTTTAAAAAATGGCCATTCAAAAAGATCTTCAAACCGTGATGCGATCTGATCCAACCATCGTTAAGCATATTGTCAGAAAGACGAATATCCATTAAAGATTGACTCAGCATTGCTCCATGATTCTCTAGATTTTGACCATTCAGCAAGAGCATGCCATTGCTCTCAATATTGGCGTGGCGCTTGTTTTCAAGCTGATCAAAGCCTTTGAGAAGCAATTTTTGTCCTGCTTTTATTTTGCCATGGTTCGTGATTGATTTGGCTGAAACGTCCAAGGCACTCTGACTTACCATTGAACCATGATTCTCAAGACCCCTTGTAATATGACCACTGATCTTTTGACCTGCTAAAATTTCACCCTGGTTACTGACAGTCCGGGCACTCAGTTCAACAGTCGTTCCTGCTTTCACAGTTGCCCCTTCAGCAATCTCAATCTTTTTCTGTGCCGCAAGCTTAACGCCTTCTGTTCCGTGTACCTTTTTATCTTTCTCAACCGTCACCGATCCATTCTTTGATTTCACCTCAATCTTACCATTATCAGAACTGGCATTCTTCAGGACCACATCGCCATTGGCTAAGATCGTTATATCTGACATGCGCGATGCCATGTCCTCAGGCGCTCTTACCCCAACGCCCTTTTCCGTTGAGATCAGCGCAATCTTGCCTGCATACATGCCACCCAAAGCCGATGAGTCAATCGCATAGACAGGAGCTGCCTCAGCGCTCGGATCATCATGGACCTGTGATGTTCTGCCCTCATAATCATAAATTTGCTTGCCGGCTCTGACAGAGGCATCTGTGTTGTCTTCAGCGCCGTAAAGCTTTCCATCAAAATTCACTTTGCGTGTCACAATATCAAACTGACTGACGCCCTTTAAACTCAGGCCCTTGCCTTGAATGGTGATCTCACCGCCATCAATTTTTAACTGAATGGGCCTGCCATTGGAGAGATCTTGCAATTGTCCTGTTGAAAGCGTTGCGCGCGGAATATTGATAAAACCTGCGCCATTGACATCAATCCCATTCGGATTCACAATGATGAGCTCTGCTGCTTTGCCGTGAACTTCAATAAATCCGCGAATTTGAGAGGTGTTCTTGCCGGTCACTTCTTGAATGATAATGCGTGCATTTTGCCCTTGCAGAAGGTGATTGCCTATGATCTCTCCACCCAATCGGCTCCTGGCGTTCTTTTCTGTTGAGTTATTGAGAATAAGGCCACGCGCGCCCACATCCATCTCTTTGAGCTGATTATACGAAATGCCGGCTCCATCTGGTTTACGAATCAATTCCAGAAGCACACCATTGGGAGCCTTATCGATCAAAGGCCCATGTCCGTGGCTATTATCTGCTTTTACATGACCAAAATCTTGCATTTCTGCGGGCGTTAAGCCAATAGGCAGAGGCGCTGGCTGATCTTTCACGATAGGCGCTGGAGGCGCTGGAATGGCAGCTCCACTGACGCTATCTGTATGAGCATGGGCAACATTTACAGGGAGAACAAAGCTGACAAGATAAGACAATAAAACGAGGGAATGAATAGCTGGCTTTATTGTTTTTTTGAGCAGGGACGTGATCATGATGATTCCTCTTAACTAGGGCTGGCCAATTGAGGGGAATATCTGCCAGGATTGCTCCGCTCAATTGAATTTATGCTGTTTTGTATGGTTTTGAAGGCTGATTACTTTTTAGGCAGGCCCGAATTCTTTCCATATTCTTATCTTGTTCTTATCTCACTCTTAGCACACACAAAAAATCATCGTCAACTCTTTTTTTACTTTTTTCTTATTTTTTATTTTTGCCGGACTGTTCAGGGTAAAAATTGTCTTTTGGATTCTTTATTCTTTAAAAAGCTTGCATATTTTTGAGTAAGCGTGTCAAAATAGATCATATTTAGAGCGTAGGTGTAGTGTGACAAAACAGACTAGAAAAAAGAAATCGACATCCTCTGGTGGATTTTTCTCCTTCCTTTTTAAATGGATTTTTGTGATATCCATTTGGGGTTTTATTGCAGGATCATTGGTTCTGGGTTATCACCTCTATCGCTTGCCAAAAATTGATGGTCTTTTGGATCCTGTTCATCACCCGAAGTATTTTTTATATGACAGAGATGATAATCTCTTTTTTGAAGTCGGTGGTGAAGTGAGCGAAGTTCAGACTGATGAGATTCCTGATTATTTAAGGGCTGCAGTCATTTCAATTGAAGATAGACGGTTTTACGATCATTTTGGAATTGATGTTTATGGCCTATCGCGCGCCATGTGGGTGAACTTTAGAGCAGGTTCAGTGGTTCAAGGTGGATCAACTTTAACACAACAGCTCGCCAAAAATCTTTTTTTGACAAAAGAAAGAAACATGAGTCGTAAAATTCAAGAGGCAATCTTGGCTTTGTGGCTTGAATGGTCTTATTCTAAAGAAGAGATTCTAACAGCTTATCTGAACCGAACCTACTTTGGTGCAGGCGTTTTTGGTGTTGATGCGGCGGCTCATAAATATTTTGGTAAAGATGTATCAGAGCTCACAGTTGGGGAATCAGCTCTCTTGGCGGGTCTTTTGAAAGCACCGTCGCGCTATTCTCCTTTTAGCAATAAAGAAAAATCGGTTGAGCGGACAAGGCTTGTATTGCAAGCGATGGCGGATAGTGGTTATTTGTACAACGATCCAAAAAATATCGAAAATTATGTTTCTGAGGTTCAAACAAGGGTTTCAAAAATTGCAGCAACTTATGTGGCAAGATATTATGCGGATTATGTGGCTGAACAAATTGAGCTCTTTATTGATCCTGAATCTCGTGAAGATCTTCATGTTTTCACAATGCTTGATATGCCACTCCAAAAATTTGCTGAAAATAAAATTAAAACAGTTCTGGAGGAAAAAGGCGCCGAAAATGAGATTGGCCAGGGTGCTTTTGTTTTCTCAGATTTGGATGGCGGTATTATGTCTATTGTGGGTGGTAATAGTTATGCTGAGACTGCCTTTAACAGAGCAACAAAAGCCAAAAGACAGCCAGGTTCTTCAATTAAGCCAATTTATTATTTAGCTGCGTTTGAAAGAGGGCTTAGTCCACAAGATATCGTTGATGATGCGCCAATTAGTCTTGGCAATTGGAGCCCTGATAACTTTAACAGCAAGTTTAAAGGACCTGTGACCGTTGAGAGAGCGCTTGCTCTTTCTTTAAACGGCGCTTCAATCCGAGTGTTACAGAGAGCTGGTTTGAATTTTGCACTTGATATGGCAAAACGGTTAGGGATCACATCTCCGATGCGTCGTGATATGACTTTTGCGCTTGGGACAAGTGAAATAACGCTGATTGAAATGGTCAGAGCCTATACAACAATGGGTAACGGTGGGTTTTTGGTCTATCCTTATGTGATTAAGCGGATTGAAAATACCAAGGGTGAGACGGTCTATGAAAGAGAAGCAACCGTTCATGTGAGTGGTGTTTCTGAGCAAGCTATCCGTAAAATTACGGACAGTATGAAGGCTGTTGTGCGTTATGGAACAGGGCGTAAAGCAGGGCCGCCTGAGTATTTGGCAGGTAAATCAGGAACATCTCAGAATTCAAAAGATGCTTGGTTTTATGGTATTACCGGTGATTACGTAGGTGGTATGTGGTTTGGGAATGATGATAGTAAGCCGATGAAATCAAGTGTGACGGGTGGGGCATTCTCTGCACGTGTTTTTGCTCAAATCCTAGAGTTTGTTTATCATGGAAGACCAATGCCTCCGCTTGTCATCGATATGAATTCAGGTATCCCATATCATGAACCATTGCCAGATGGAACGGCCTTTATCAGTCCAGATGCAGAAACAGCGCCAGCGCCAACGACGACAGATACAGATCAGAATTATGATGAAACGCCTCCGCCTGAACCAGTCCATCGTGAAGAGGAAGGGTTCTTGGGTGGGCTTTTCAGAGGTCTGGGCTTCTAACAAAAAAAGGCTGGGACAAACACCCAGCCTTTTTCAAGATCCTATAAGTATTCTTAGTTCTCTTTATCAAATGTAATTCTAGAACGTTGCTCTTCAGGTAACGCAGCGATATCATCGCGCATTTTTACGTATAAAGAGATAGGCAGTGAGAGAGTCGCTGTTTTCTTTGTTAAAAACTCTTGTATAAAAGAAAATAAAATGACGCAGTTGATAGGATTATTCCCCACAGCTAATCTGGTGAGAGTTTTATGCGACAGAAGCTCAACTGGAATCTCTGTTAATTGATTGTTATCAAGAACAAGACAATTAAGACTCGGTAGGTTGACAATCGCAGATTCAACAGAGGTCAGTTTATTGTAACGCAGGCTAAGATGCCCAAGTTTTTGGCATACACTGATCCGCGTGGATATGCTCATCACTTGATTGAAACCAAGAAAGAGTGCAGTCAGATTTGGTAATGTTTCAATATCATTCGGAACGCGTTGAATTTGATTGTGTGAAAGATTCAGTAAATCAAGCTTTTTAAGACCAAATATTTGAGACGGAAAATGAGAAAAGTGATTTGCAGCAAGATCTAAATAAGTTAGTTCTTGTAAGCGGTTCATTCCTTCAGGGAGTTTCTCGAGTGAATTGTGTGATAGGCTGAGAGAGCTGAGTCTTGGTAGGTCTCCAATCTTATCAGGAAGACTGTGGATTGAATTGTCACTTAGATAGAGAACCTCAAGGTTTTTA
Source organism: Alphaproteobacteria bacterium (assembly GCA_018063245.1). NCBI lineage: Bacteria > Pseudomonadati > Pseudomonadota > Alphaproteobacteria > Alphaproteobacteria bacterium. The sequence goes on from JAGPBS010000038.1 coordinate 6,621, forward strand.
AGGCCAGAGATGCAGTCGGGTATGACTTCGATCTTATTGTTTGAAAGATTTAGTATTTTAAGATTAGGAAGTTCACCTAAAATAGGCGGAAATTGATAGAGAGCGCGGCTTTGTATTTTGAGGGATTCCAATTTTTCTAATGATGCAAATTCACGTGGCAAGTCTGAAATCGGTGAGTAGATCGCAATATCTCTGATCAGATGAGCTCTATATCCAATAAAGCTTGGAATCATGGTGAGGTGAGGATCAGAAATGATTAAATCGCCCTCAGTATATTTCTCGATTTGATGATAACAGCGGACATAGGCCTCAAAAGCTTGCAGGAGGGTTATGACTTTAGGTCCAGAACGACCAAGATTAGCTATTTTCACAGATTCTTCAAAATCAAGATATCCTCGAGCAAATTTGCGTTTGCCTTCTAAGTTTTCATGTTGCCATCGTCTTCCTAAATAGCCGGTGATATGCTCCCGCGCTTTGTAATCCAGAGTGCCGACAGGCATTTCAGATACGAGTTGGTCAATAATTTCATCAGCATATTTTAGCAGCTGTGCAACTTCACGTTCTTGTTCAGCTTGGCTCAGTTTCTCTTCAGCATAATAAGTAAGACCTGAGAGAAGGGCGCCTGCAGCAAACACCTTTTGACCGGCTGTGAAGGTTGATTTTTTGTCAGTTGAAGGTGGTTCATTTTCGTGAACAGTTGACGAAAATCTCACTTGTTCTGGACAAGAAGGTAGGCGAAGGCTTGTTCTGCTGCTGAGTAGATTTGTGTGAGGCTCAAAAGCAGCGCCACTCGTTCTTTTAAAGCTTGTTTGAAAAGTGCGGATGCTTGTTTCTGCTTTAAAAAGTTGTCTAACAAGTGGGCTGATTCTTTGGGTTTTGGTGATGAATGACATGGTTTCTCTCCTATTGATGGTTGATGTTAAGATGTTGACGGGTTCTGGTTTTCAAGATTGACTAGGCTTAATTTCCGAAGTTGAGATATTTGATCAGGGAATCGTCTGAATTGATTGCCAGCTAGATTTAAACGTCTTAATTCTGTCAAATTATTCATGCTCTCAGGTAGTTTAGAAAGTTTATTAAAGCTTAGATCAAGGACTTCAAGCTTCGTGAGATGAGAAATCTCATGAGGAATAAGTTGGATTTTATTGTGCGCAAGAGTCAGGTGACTTACATGAGATAAGTGTGTGATTACGGATGGGAATTGATTCAAGCATGGGCTTTGAACTGTCAAGTGAGTGAGTGGCACATAGTCTAGTCTATTAGGCAGATCAGAGATGGGTGCAGTGATCTCTAGTTTTTTAAGAGGAACGAAATAAATTTCAAGAGGCAACATCGTCAAGTGCTTATCATTGATACTCAGCTCTGTGTTTTTATAATCACGCAGCTGTGCGCGTAGATTTTTGTAAGCAGCATAGGCATCATAAAAGGTGATTTTTGCTTCTGAGGCAGGTTTAGAGGCATTTGCAGTATGAACAGATTCAGCAAATGCTATGAAATGTCTTGCCATGACAAGCTGCTGAGTGTCCATATTCCAGTCGAGCATGCGCATGGAAAGGTTGGTTTCCAGTTCTTCACGAAATCTATGATCAGCAAGAAAAGGTTTATCAGGCATTTGCGATAGCAGCGTTTCATAGATTTCATTACCGCGCTTGATGATAGCTTCACTTTCTTTTTGCTTAGACCTTTTGTCCCAAAAGATGAGAAGTCCTCCACCAAGTACGCCAAGTAAGGCTGTAAATACTTTTAATTTATGGTCTTTTGGATTTGAAGATGAGTCTGAATCTGATTTGTACATGACTTGAGTCATGAAGGGCGTGGCAGGGCGAAGCTTCCTGCTAAAAAGAGGTGTTTGTTGAGTGCCCAGAAGAGCGACATTGGTCCTGTTTTGGCCAGTTCGAAACGCCCGAAAGTTTGCACTCGGTAAAAAAAGCTGTTTAATAATTGGGTTAAATTTGGGGGCTTTTGTAATCAATGACATAGATCTCTCCTGTATATATGTGATAGTATTTACTTTTCATTAACCGTGATTTCTTTATGGCTTACAGAAAAGGAATTGTCAAGGGGGAAATCATTAAGGTAAAGGATCTTCGCCACCTTCAGCGAAGGGGTGACAGCGAGCGATTCGTTTGATGCTTAAAATAAGGGCTTTCAGAAAAGAATAACGCTCGAAGGCGGCCTTGGCATAATGAGAGCAGCTGGGTGAAAAACGGCACTGCCTTCCAACCCAGGGAGATAAAAGAAATTGATAAAATGCAATTAACCAAAGGGCTGGGCGGTTGAGCAAAGGAGATGATTTTGCCTTTCTGATCATGACTTGGGTAACTCTTTTTGTTTACTAAGGTCTCGTTTGATTTTCTGGAGAGCAAGCATCATATCTTTTTGAATCTCGTCAAAGGATTTATCCGTAATTTGTGTTTTGGCGATGATAACAAGGCGCAGGGTTTCGTCTTGAGAGATGAAGTCAAAGTCAATTTTTTTTAAAGCGTGTCCATAGGCTTCACGCAGGCGACGTTTAATAAAGTTGCGCACAACGGCAACGCCTACGCGTTTTGTGACAGTATAGCCATTGAGAAGGGTCTGTTTTTGTAGGGGGGTATTTAGAGAGCCAGCTGGCTTAGGGCTTAGATAATATTGTATCAAAAAGGAAGAAGTATGAACAACCTGCCCATACTTCTTCGCATTTAAAAATTCTGATCTTTGTTTTAGTGTGTTTTGCACATTTCAACTATAAATAATTGCTGAAACTATGCGGAAAGACGATGACGACCTTTAGCGCGTCTTGCACTTAATACCTTGCGGCCGCCGACTGTTGCCATGCGTGCACGGAATCCGTGGCGTCTTTTGCGAACCAAATTGCTTGGTTGGAATGTACGTTTCATTTTATAACCTCATATTTAAGATCTGCGCATTTGTTAAGATTTATGCGAAAGTCTCTATTTTGAATATGTTTTATACCCCGATTTAAAGTATTTGTCAACATTTCAATGACATATTTATCAAAAAAATATTTTGGATTAATCCAGGCTGGCAGTGTAGCATGGAGGAATCAATTTTACAAAGATCTTTTATGGAGCAGAAAGCGATGACAATGATATCAGAAAATACAAGTAGAGAGGCTATAACAATGTCTCGTATCCCAAGACTTCAAGATCAAGATGTCAAAGGGAAAATTGTTTTATTGCGCGCTGATTTGAATGTGCCGGCTGATCATGATCGGGTGAGTGACGCATCACGCTTGATTCGGCTTAGAAAAACAGTTGCTTGGATTCTGCAACATCAAGGTCGTATTATTTTGATGTCTCATTTTGGGCGTCCTGAGGGAAAGATAGATCCAAAATATTCATTAGCGTTTCTTGTGCCTGAGCTTTCAAGGCTTTACCAGACGCCTGTTGCTTTCGTGGATCAGTATCAAGAGCCTGAGGCCGTTTTTAAAAAGTCTGAGCGGATCATTTTGCTTGAAAATCTGAGGTTTGATCCGGGTGAAGAAGAGAACAATATTACTTTTGCAAAGAAATTAGCGGATATGGCAGATCTTTATGTGAATGATGCTTTTTCAGTATCGCATCGCGCTCATGCATCGATTGAGGCAATCACAAAATTTTTACCTTCAAGTGCTGGGTTTTTGTTGCAAGAGGAAGTGGAAGCTTTGTCAAAAGCACTTGAGCATCCTGTAAAACCAGTCATTGCTGTTGTTGGTGGATCTAAAATTTCGAGTAAGCTGACATTGCTCTACAATTTAGTCGAAAAAGTCGACTATTTGATACCTGGCGGTGGGATGGCAAATACATTCTTGGCAGCGCAAGGAATGAATATTGGTGCTTCTTTATGCGAAGATGATATGATCGCTGAAACGCAAGCAATTATGAAAAAAGCACAGCAAGAACAATGTGAGATTTTGTTGCCAAGAGATGTTGTTGTGTCCAAAAAACTAGCGCCTCGTGAGCCTTTTGAGGTGAAGCAAGTTGGCTCCCTTGCCAAAGATGATAAGATTTTTGACATTGGCGCTGGGTCAATTTCGGATATAGAAGCTTTACTCGGAAAATGTAAAACGCTTTTATGGAATGGCCCATTAGGTGTTTTTGAAGTGCCTCCTTTTGATTTAGGCACAACACAGGTTGCGCTTTGTGTAGCAAGACTCACAAGAGCAAAGAAAATTGAATCAATCGCTGGTGGTGGAGATACGGTATCTGCTTTGAATCATGCTGAAGTTACAGATGATTTCACCTATGTGTCAACGGCAGGTGGTGCCTTTTTGGAATGGTGTGAAGGAAAATCTCTCCCAGGGGTGCAAGCCTTAATACGTTCATAAAAAAAGCCCCCGTTCTGGGGGCTTTTTTCTGACCATCACTTCTTATTGAACAGTTGGAACCGTTGGATCATTCGGTGCTAGAACGGCTGTAAGTTCATCACTTACAATCGTGCTTTCTGTTGGTTCAGTAACAACAGTTGGAACTGCTTCAACAAGCGTTGTTTCTGCAACAACTTCAACTCCTTCGCCTGGTAGAACAATTGGCGGAATTCCTTCTAGAGAAGTTGCTTCTGATGCGTCAACAAGAGGAGGCATGTCATCAACAGCAACCGGTGCTGGATCTGAGCCTTCAGCTACAACAGGTGCCGCTGGAGTCTCAACCACAACTGGCACTGGATCAGCTGCTTCAGTTGCCACAGGAGCTGCTGCAGGTTCAACTACAACTGGTGCTGGATCAGCTGCTTCAGCTGCCACAGGAGCTGCTGCAGGTTCAACCACAACTGGCACTGGATCAGCTGCTTCAGTTGCCACAGGAGCTGCTGCAGGTTCAACTACAACTGGTGCTGGATCTGCTGCTTCGGCTGCCACAGGAGCTGCTGCAGGCTCAACTACAACTGGTGCTGGATCTGCTGCTTCAGCTGCCACAGGAGCTGCTGCAGGTTCAACTACAACTGGTGTTGGATCTGCTGCTTCAGTTGCCACAGGAGCTGCTGCAGGTTCAATTACAACTGGTGCTGGGTCTGCTGCTTCAGCTGCCACAGGAGCTGCTGCAGGTTCAACTACAACTGGAGTTGGATCTGCTGCTTCAGTTGCCACAGGAGCTGCTGCAGGTTCAACTACAACTGGAGCTGGGTCTGCTGCTTCAGCTGCCACAGGAGCTGCTGCAGGTTCAACTACAACTGGTGCTGGATCTGCTGCTTCAGCTACAACAGGTGCCGCTGTAGGTTCAACTACAACTGGTGCTGGATCTGCTGCTTCAGCTACAACAGGTGCCGCTGTAGGTTCAACAACCACTGGCGCTGGATCTACTGCTTCAGCTGCCACAGGCGCTGCTGGGACAACGGGCTCCTCTTCAAATGCAATCACGTATGGAATTTCATCGTCAGGGTCACTTGCAATGAGTGCTACTACTGGTAATGCACCTGAGTCTGAGATATTATCTGGAGCCGCTGGTTGAACATTATCACCTGTTGCTGAATAATGCAATGGAGGAGATGGTTCTGTTCCATTTTCGTCTAGGATATAACTGAATGAAGATTCTTCATCACTGCCAGATGATGAAAGAGCTTCACTTCCTGTTGAAGGAGAGGATTTGATAGGGTGTGGTAATGAAGGTGTTCTTTGAGGCAGAGACATTGATTCAACATTTAGAGAAAATATCTTACTATCAATCTCTATATTAGATGTTCTTGTTGTGAGTTTAAGCTGAGCCCCTCCATTACTTACAATGCTAAGATGAAACTCTCCAATATGCGCTCTCAATTCATGCCCGGGGGGAATATTTGATTCGATTGCGGTGAATGTATTATTGATATCTGCCATACTATTAAATCCTTCTGTTAAATTTTATCCAAGAATAAAGTTTATATTGCCTAAGTTACTTAATTCTCGGGGGCCAGTTTAAGTCTCTTTTTTTAAGAAGAAATGAAGATTTTGGGCTCAAAAAAATTAAGTTTAAATAGTTGATTTTGAATGATATTTTTCAAGATTTGGGATGGGAAAAAAGCCCCCGTGAAAGGGGGCTTTTTATTGATGATTAGGTTAACTTTTTGTAATCGTCACATCTGCAGCTTCAGCGGTTGAAACTGTCATCGGCAGAGGCATCAGCATTGGGTTGTTGCGCTCATAGATTTCCTGATTCGCATTATAAAAGCCTTCATCAGGAAATTTTGCAATTGCAGCTTTAAAGAGATTTTGCTTAGGGCCATTGTTAAAGTCAGACTGGAACGTTCCTGTATCCGTAATGCTATAAGTTGGCGCATTAAGGCTTGTAATCCCATCTTTATCAACGGTTGTTGCAAAAGCATTTGTTTCCCTGATGCCCTGGAAAGAGATCATAACAGTTTGTATCATTCCATTTGGCCAATTCATGTTGGCATTTTGTAAATCGCCCATGAAATTCATGAGATTGCCAGCAAAGTCAAACATAAGATCGCCTTGACCAAACAGAGATGGTCCAAAAGATTCATGACGCTTATGGTGCCCTTCAACATGCCAACTATGATCGTTCATTTTCATGAATCTGAATTCAACATCATGCATTAATCCATTCATGTCGATGATGGTCGAAGGGATTATATGGCTGACAGGGTTGTATGTCACAGATGGCGATCCGAAGAGTCGTGTGACGATATCGCTTTCCATCTCATTTGTAAGTGTTACTTTACGGCCCATCATTCCTTTGATAACCAATTGGCCATTTTGTTCATGAACTTCAAGCATGCCAGGAAATATATTGGACATATTTTGTGCCACTGTTTGTAGGGTATCACCAGGATTAATCATAAGAGGCATCGGCGGCATCGTATCTATTTTGACTTGCATACGGGCTGGATAGGTTATGCCTTGTAAGAATGTATCAAGATCTCCAGGATTGTTACCAACAGTAACAGATGTAAGGCCATTACTAGTGGCTGAACCATCTAACGTGCCATTGAAAGTCACACGCGTTGTTTGCATCATCTGAGGCATCATATTCAGGTTTATAAATTGCAGAGATGGCTCATCAAATGGCATAGGCGGCATCATAGGAGGCATTGGCATTCCGCCTGGCATTTGGAGGTTCCAACCTTGCATCACAAATTCATGCATTCTAACGGTGCCAGACATTCTTTCAATTTGGGCAAGACCACCTTTTGATAGATAAAGAGCAGCAGGATTCATTTGGTTTTTGAGAACAAAAAAGCCAGGTCCATCGATACGAAGCGTCATTGGAAAATTTGTAGGCGCAGGATTGACGGGCCCTTGACCAGGTTGCATGTCGTTTAAGGTTCTGTGATTCACAGACAAATTGAACAGCTCTGTTGCGGAATTTTCAGGAGAGAAACGTTTTAAAGAGACGTTGAACTCAGCAGTCTGAGCTGTCGGGAGGTTGACTTGCACCCCGCTGTAAATGAATGAAAGGTTTTGACCAGTTTCTAGAATAGCATTGAGTGATTTAAGATCTGACATATGGTTCTCCTGTTTGGTTTGAATGGAATAAGCTGACTATGCTTATTCTAGAGCAAGAGTGTATCTTTTTGGTTTTTAAAAGAGATAAAGATTTTTGGTTAATGAAAAATCTTTTGATACATTTATATCAGGCTTCCATCATACGTTTGAGAAAGATTACATCTTCAGAAAAACTTTTGTCTGAAGCCATGAGCTCATCAACTTTATCGATCGCATGCATGACCGTTGTATGATCCCTGCCGCCGAATTTACGACCGATTTCAGGTAAAGAGGCATCAGTTAGATGCTTTGCCAGATACATGGCGACTTGACGCGGTCTTGCAATTGCTCGAACACGGCGCGATGAAGACATGTCAGACATTTTGATTTTATAATGTTCAGCAACTTTTCGTTGAATATCTTCAATGGTGACCCTGCGATCATTGGCTCTGAGAAGATCTCTTAAGACATCTTGTGTTGTTTCAAGAGTGATTTCACGGCCAACGAGCTGGCTGTGTGCAATGATTCTATTGAGAGCACCCTCAAGTTCTCTGACCGATGAGTTGATTCGATGAGCCAGAAATTCCATCACTTTTTCTGAAATATGGTAGCCCATTTTTTCAGATTTAGCTTGGAGAATACCTAAACGTAATTCATAGGTTGTGGGATGGATATCAGCAACAAGACCCCAACCAAGTCTTGATTTAAGGCGTTCTTCCATGCCTTCAAGATCAGAAGGAGATTTATCGGCTGAGATAATAACTTGACGATTTTGATCAACCAAAGCATTAAAAGTGTGGAAAAATTCTTCTTGTGTTGACTCTTTTCCGCCAATAAATTGAACATCGTCAATCATGAGCACATCAACAGACCGGAACTGTTCTTTGAAAGCCATTGTATCTTTAAAGCGCAATGAGCGGATAAATTGATACATGAATTTTTCAGCTGAAAGATAAAGAACACGGCGGTTAGGGTTATTTCGACGGATCTGCCAGGCGATTGCATGCATCAAGTGCGTTTTGCCAAGCCCAACACCACCATAGAGAAAGAGAGGATTGAAGGTGACTTCCTTTGCATCAGAAACGCGTTGAGCAGCTGCATAAGCAAGTTCATTTGGTTTTCCGACAACAAAATTTTCAAATGTAAAGCGCGGATCAAGAGCAGCCATGCCTTGGATTTTATCATCTTGGTCATTTGAGATGGTGAAAGTCTTTTCTGGAGATCTGGGGGGCTCTTCTGTGTAAGGTTCTATTGATTCAGAAATGCTTGAATCAGCTTTTTCTTGTTTGAGTGAGGGAAAATCAAGAATAATTAAGTCAACAGTTTCAACATCTGGATTGATTTTTGACCAGTGCTTTTGGATTTTTTGGAGGTAATGAACAGAGACCCAATCGCGAATAAACCTTGTTGGTACTGCCAGTCTGGCTTCATTATCTTCAATGTCCACGACACGTAAAGGCTTGATCCAGTTTTTAAAATACAAATCTCCGATATCTGCCTTAAGCAAGGTGCAGATTTCTTCCCATTGTGAATCGAGTGATGTAGAAAGGTCAGACATTGTTCTAAAAGATTGGTTTTATATGTGTTTGAGAAAAAGAAGAGGGGATTTCCTTAGAATTCTAAGAAAATTGGTTGAACTCACGTTTCTAAAGAAAAGATGAACGTGAAGCCAAAGCTAGCATAATATGCTTTGCTCAAAAGAGAAAGTAGAAAATCAGTAAAAAGAGAAAGAAGCTTTTTGCCAATGAAAAATGGGAAGCATTGCTTCCCATTTTTTGAAATCTCAATTTGATTTATGCAAGAGCATTAACACGTTTTGTGAGCCTTGAGATTTTACGTGATGCCATATTTTTATGGAAAATGCCTTTGCTCACGCCGCTGTGAATCTCAGGAATTGCAACAGATAAAGCTGTTGTTGCTTCTGATTTGTTCCCTGCTTCAAGACAAAGTTCAACTTTTTTAATGTAAGTACGAATACGTGACACATGATTGCGATTAATTGCAGCACGGTTTGTGTTGCGACGTATTCTTTTTTCTGCTGATTTATGATTAGCCATATCAAATCCTAATATTGTAATTTCTCATAAGAGCTTATTTATAACGGAATAAATTTCATTCGTCAAGTGTTCTTATTGACAAAACATTAAGTTTTTTTGTGTTCTTTGAGCCATTTTGTCCAAGGTGTTTTCTTATAGCCTTGTGGATCATTCATATAATCATAGAAATAATAAAGAATGTCACGTCGTAAAACGAGGCGTTCTTGAGGCCAAGTGCTTGATTTCCAGACTGTGATATCATCTAAATACTCGCCGCCGATACAATATTGACGTTTAATAATGTCTTCAACTGTCATTTTGTCATGGTTGCGGAAGATATCATAATAAGCCATTGCAGAGGTTGTTCGGCCTCTGCCGCGTAAGCAGTGGAAGTGCGCCCATCCATCTTTTGGGATTTTTTGAAAGATAGGAAGCCAATCTTCAAGGAAAGACCAATCTTCAACCCACTCTTTTGGAAGGGGTTTTACATAGTTCCAGCCCAAACTTTTGATGGTGTCTTCTTCAGAAACAAGCTGATCAACAGTCATATTCTCAAGAGGGTCATTTAACCATAAAATATACTTTTTATAGAGAAATGAGAAAATGTTGTTCTTGTGAATCTCAAGAGACCTTAATTCACCATTTTTAACGGAATATCCATACCACTCAATCGGGCGATTGTTGACCATGTAATGTGTTGTTGGCAAGACGTCAAATATATAAACTTTTTCAGGGGAGATTCCTTTTGATTTAAATAGAGCTTGCAGATGGTCTAGGTTTAGATAACTACTGCCTGACATGTTGATAGGGGCATTTTTGTGATTCACTTCTTGAACGTAACAGCCTTTGTCGAAAATACGTGTATAAGCAATTTTGTCATTGCCTGTTCTGAAGTTAAGAGATTCAGTGTTGTACGTGTAGAGGCCATAGGCGCCTGAACCGAGCAACAGGAGAATAACACAATAGAAAAATAGTTTATAAGTGATGCGCATTTAGCAATGCTCCCTTATCAAAAAATGATGCATTATCGAGACTTTAACAAAGCTTGGTAGTCTTGTCAATCGGAACCCTTCATTTGCTCAAGATATGCTTCAACGCCACTACGAGCAAGTTGATCTGCTCTTTCATTTTCCGGATGCCCAGCATGGCCTTTGATCCAATGAAAGGTTACATCATGTTCTTGGCAAAGCGCATCGAGCCTTTCCCAAAGATCACGGTTTTTGACCTCGCCACCACCAGAAAGGCGCCAGCATTTTGCCTTCCATTTGGGAAGCCAAGAAAGCATGCCTTGTCTGACATACTCACTATCTGTGTACAGATCAGCTGAGACTTTTCGTTTAAGGCTTTCAAGAGCCTTGATAGCAGCTGTTAGCTCCATACGATTGTTTGTGGTGTTTTCTTCAAAGCCACTAATTTCTTTGTCAGTCTTTTTATAACGTAAGATTGCCCCCCATCCTCCTGGTCCAGGATTTCCGCTACAGGCGCCGTCTGTATAGATTTGAACCCTGTTGTGAGACATGATGTTATCAATTCCTTATGAAGCAAGCGAACGTGGGATATTAAAAGTTACATTTTCTTCTGTGATTGTCACTTCTTCAATAGAGACAAGATAGCTGTCTTGTAGTTTTTGGATAACTTCTTGAACGAGAAGTTCAGGGGCAGAGGCCCCAGCTGTCAGGCCTATTGCTTTAAATCCAGTTGCCCATGATGTGTCGAAATCGGTAGCTCTTTGAACGAGCATGGATTCTTTGCAGCCGTAATTTTTAGCGATTTCAACAAGTCTCATTGAATTGGATGAATTCGGGGCGCCAATGACAATCAGGCCATCAACCAAGGGAGCTATCTCTTTAACAGCAGCTTGTCGATTGGTTGTCGCGTAGCAGATATCTTCCTTTTTGGGGATATGGAGAGAAGGGAAGCGTTCTTTTAAGGCATTCAGAATATCTTTTGTGTCGTCAACAGATAGGGTGGTTTGTGTGACAACGGATAATTTTTCTGGATTTTTGACTGAAATGCGCAAAGCGTCTTCTCTCGTCTCAATGAGCTGGATAACACCTTCGGGCAGCTGACCCATTGTGCCGATAACTTCTGGATGACCTTTATGACCGATCAGGAGAATCTCATAACCTGCATTGAACATGTTTTCTGCTTCAGAGTGAACTTTACTGACAAGGGGGCATGTTGCATCGAGATACTCAAGGCCGCGCTGAGTCGCTTCAGCCGGAACAGATTTTGGAACGCCGTGAGCAGAAAATACAACGGGAACGCCATCTGGGACTTCGTCAAGCTCTTCAACAAAAATAGCCCCTTTGGCTTTAAGGGATTCTACAACAAATTTATTATGGACAATTTCGTGCCTAACATAGACGGGTGCGCCATATTTTTCAATTGATTTTTCAACGATTTTGATCGCTCGATCAACGCCTGCACAAAAACCACGTGGTGAGGCGAGAATGAGTTTTAGAGGTTGTTTGTTTGAGTCAGGTGTCATGTATGATATTCCTGTTATTAAATTTGATCTCATCTTAAAAAGGATTAGACATTTTATTCATAAACCGATTTAATATATAAAATCAAGATTTTTAGAAGAATTTAGGTGTAATAATGAAAAATAAATATCGTTTGGTTGCTTTGACTCTCTTATTTGTCTCTTCTTTAGGGGCTTGTGCGAACTCTGAAAGAGAGGTTGCTGACATCGCTTGCCCTCAGGTTGGTATTATGAATGATCTTTCATCAGCAAAATTTTATGTGGCTGGTGAGCAAAAAACGATGGGTAATTTGATTGCAGAAGCCAAGATTGTTGATTATGAAGGCTCTTGTGATTATGCCAAAAAAGGTGTTTCAACAGATTTGAAGGTTTCTATTACAGTTGAAAAAGGACCAAAATTAAAAAAAGATGTGGTTAAAGTTAAATACTTTGTTGCAATCGCAAATCCACAGCGCGAAGTTCTGAAGAAATCTGTTTATGAAACCGATATTCAATTCAAGAAAAATCAAGTCATGGCAGGGAGTCTTGAGACATTAACACAGTTTATTCCTCTCCATCCAAATGAAGGTGCAGGCGGTTATGAAATTCTGTTTGGATTTCAGCCGGATGATGCGGTAACGCAATTTAATCAAGCTCAGTAATACTTGCGCGCAACAAAAAAAGAGAGACTCATGCTTTTTTGTTGCATGAGATTGTCTTTTGTGGTTTTATATATGATCAATTTATTCTTAGCAAGGTGTTGAGAATGAAGCAAAATTCAGTAATGATGCCTCCTGTCTTTTGTTTTTTGAATGACTATAACTAAATATGGCACGCTCGAAATTAGATATATAATGAATAGTATGGAAGATTTTGCAACCCTGCTCGAAGAGTCTTTTACCAATGAAGGTAAATTTGAGGGTAAAGTTGTTAAGGGCTGCATTGTGCGCCTTACAGATGAATTTGCACTTGTTGACGTTGGATTGAAATCAGAAGGACGCGTTCCTTTAAGAGAATTTGGCCGCGAACAAGCAAGCGAACTTAAAATCGGTGATGTGATCGATGTATTCATCGAACGTTTCGAAGATTCAAATGGTGAGGCTGTTCTTTCTCGTGAAAAAGCACGTAGAGAAGAATCTTGGGTTGATCTTGAAAAAGCTTATGAGAAAAACCAACATGTTCTTGGTACAATTACAAGCCGTGTTAAAGGCGGGTTTACAGTTGATCTTGCTGGTGTTCTTGCATTCTTGCCAGGCAGCCAGGTTGATATTAAGCCAATTCGTGATGCAGGACCGTTGCTTGGTTACTCACAGCCATTGATGATTTTGAAAATGGACAAAGCACGTGGAAACGTTGTTGTTTCACGTCGTTCAGTTCTTGAAGAAAACCGTCAAGAAATGCGTTCAGAAATCCTTGGAAAAATCAAAGAAGGCGATGTGATTCGTGGTTCTGTTAAAAATATCACAGATTACGGTGCATTTGTTGATTTAGGCGGTGTTGATGGTCTATTGCACTCATCAGATATTTCATGGAACCGTATTAATCATCCAAGTGAAGCGCTTAAAGTTGGTGATGAAATCCAAGTTAAAGTGATTCGTTTCAATGAAGATAATCAAAGAATTAGCCTTGGCATGAAGCAATTGACTCAAGATCCTTGGGAAGAAATTGAAGCTGAATATCCAATTGGTAAAAAAGTAACTGCAGAAATTACAAATATCACTGAATATGGTGCTTTTGCAAAACTAAAACCATCTGGTATTGAAGGTTTGATTCACTCTTCAGAGATTTCATGGACAAAGAAAAACATTCATCCTGGTAAAATCGTATCAACATCACAAGCTGTTGATCTGATTGTGATTGGTATTGATCGTGACAAGCGCCGCATTAGCCTTAGCTTGAAGCAATCATCAAACAATCCATGGAATGAATTTGCTCAATCTCACCAAGTCGGTAGTATCCTTGAAGGCGAAATCAAAAACATCACAGAATTTGGTCTGTTTGTTGGTCTTCCAGGTGACATCGATGGTATGGTTCACATGTCTGATCTTGATTGGAAACTTTCAGGTGAAGAAGCTATTAAAAACTATACAAAAGGTGCAATGACTCAAGTTAAAGTTCTTGATATTGATGTTGAAAAAGAGCGCGTAAGCCTTGGAATTAAACAGCTATCAGAAAATACACATGAAGCAGAAATGTCAAAACACAAGAAGGGTGATATTGTCACTTGTACAATTACATCTCTTCAAGATGCTGGCATTGTAGTTGAGATCACAGAAGGCGTGATTGGCTTTATCAAGAAAGTTGACCTGGCGCGTGATCGTTCAGAACAACGTGTTGACCGTTTCGCTGTTGGTGAAAAAGTTGACGCGAAGATCATGTCAATTGA
>JAGPBS010000039.1 GCA_018063245.1 Alphaproteobacteria bacterium
CTTCTATTCTAACACAATGTGCAACACTGAATAACCAACCTATCCAAATCAAAATTGTTTATTATCCTCATCAAGATGGAGATCATTCTCTCTTATTTTTCAAAAATCAGATGTTTGATGACACAACCGTGCAATGGAAAAAAACAAGCTCTTATCTGATTGAACAAAATAATCACCAAATCCCATTCAATCTTGAGACATTATACAGAAACAATGAGGATATACCGATTGCAGTCACCTATTGGATCAATGGTTTTTTCACAAATAGTAAAATCAAAGTCAAAATCAACCAGGCTCTCTCTCAAATGAAATATGGGCATCAAACCGGCTTTCTTGTCATGGTTCTTCTTCCAAAATCACAATCGAGTAATGATACCTATCAAAACCAACTTGATAAAGTGGTTCAATCATTACCTGATCTGAGCGATCTCTTTTCAAAAATACCAAACGCTTCTAATGCCTCTAAACCTCAATGATGAAATGATCCATAAATGTGCGGCTTAACTGGTATCTTTTACCCTCTGTCACAAAAATCTGTATCTTCTGGCCTGTTAAATGAGATGACAGATCTCATTCATCACCGTGGTCCCGATGGAGAAGGTTTCTTCTTTAACAAAAATCATTCATTAGGACTTGGTCATCGAAGATTATCAATTGTCGATCTTGCTGGTGGTAGCCAACCCATGAGTACAGTTGATGGCCAACTCACCACAGTCTTTAACGGGGAGATCTATAATTATCACGACCTCCGAAATGTGCTGGAAATTCTAGGATATCATTTCCAATCGAACTCAGATACAGAAGTCCTTCTTCATGGATGGCGTGAATGGAAAACAAAATTACCACAATACTTGCGTGGTATGTTTTCATTTGCTCTTTGGGATGAAACAGATCAAACACTCTTTATCGCAAGGGATCGGCTTGGCAAAAAACCTCTTCATTATTCATTTTTAAATGATGGAGGCATTGCCTTTGCCTCTGAGATTAAATCACTAGAATGCTTACCAAGCTTTGATACAAAGCTTGACCCAACAGCAATTGAAGATTTTTTTGCTTACAGTTATATTCCTGATCCAAAATCATTCTATCAGAAAACAGCTAAGCTACCTGGCGGACATTATTTACTAATCAAGCAAGGGCAAGAACACCCTATTATCAAATCTTATTGGGATATTCATTTTGATCAAACCAATCAAAAGAATGAAAAGGAACTCAAAAAGGAATGCATCTACGAGCTCACACAAGCTGTACGGGTGCGGCAAATGAGTGATGTCCCAATTGGCGCTTTTTTGTCAGGCGGCGTTGATTCCTCTGGTGTTGTTGCTCTGATGGCCTGTCTTTATGACAATCCAATCAATACTTTCTCAATCGGCTTTGATGATAAAAACTTTGATGAAACACAGTATGCACAAATGATTGCAACCAAATATAAAACCAATCATCACCATACACAAGTAAATGCAAATGATTTTCATTTGATTGACAAAATGATTGATCTCTTTGATGAACCCTTTGGTGATAGTTCAGCCCTGCCTACCTATCAACTCTGTCAAACAACAGCAAAACATCTTAAAGTTGCTCTCTCTGGCGATGGGGGAGACGAACTCTTTGCTGGCTACAGACGATACCATTTTCACCAAAAGGAAGAAAAAATTCGCTCTCTCTTACCAAATTCAGTACGCAAAAGCATTTTTGGTCCTTTAGGAAAACTCTACCCAAAATTAGACTGGGCTCCTCGATATCTCAGGGCCAAACAGACGTTTCAGGAACTCGCAGCCTCAAGTGCAGATGGATATTTCATGAATATCTCCTGCATGACAGATTATGAGAGAGACTCTCTTTTTAGCCCTTCTTTTAAAAAAGAACTTCAAAAATACCATGCCGTTGAGCTCATTCGTAAAACCTACAAAGAAGCACCAACACATGATCCTGTGTTAAAAGCCCAATATACAGATCTGAAAACATGGCTCCCTGGTGATATTTTAACAAAGGTCGATCGGGCTAGCATGGCATCATCTCTTGAAGTGAGAGCCCCTATGCTTGATCATCTGTTTTTGGAATGGTCAGCTCACTTGCCCATTTCCATGAAAATACAAGGCACTGAAGGCAAATACATTCTCAAGAAATCTCTTGAAGCTTTTGTACCGAATGATATTTTATATCGCCCAAAAATGGGATTTTCTGTGCCTTTATGCTCATGGTTCAGAGGCCCTTTAAAAACACAAATTCAAGAAAAGCTCCTCAAAGGAACACTCATTGAAAGCAACTACTTCAATCCCGCTGAAATTGAACGTTATGTCACGCAGCACTTATCTGGAAGTCGAGATCATAGCCGGACTCTCTGGCTTCTGATGATCTTTCAAGCCTTTCTTGAAAAACAACAAAAGAGACAAAACCATGACAAAAGTGATCAAAGACAAAATCAGAACTAAGATTAGAATCTTTTGGCTCTATCCCCTGCTCGTTTTTATCTTTTTTCTTTGCTATATTCACTTGGCTGATGCTGAAGATTTCACAAATACACTTCTGAAAGTCAAACCTTCTGTTGTTGGCGTTGGAACCTTTCAAACCGCAAGACAACCTCAATCTATTGTTCAAGGATCGGGCTTTGTTATCGGAAATGGACAATATATTTTTACAAATCAACACGTTTTGCCAGAAGGATATAGCACGACTTACAAAGAATCTCTTTCTGTCTTTCATGGTTCTGGAAACAATACAGCCATCTATCCCGTGACTGTCGTTGCCGAAAATAAAGAAACGGATCTTGCCCTCTTAAAACTAAACAATGATGTTCATTTGCCAACCCTTCAAATGGCTAGCATGAGTGACGTCAAAGAAGGCATGGCTGTTGCAATTACGGGGTTTCCCTTTGGATCTTCTCTCGGGTTTTTTCCGGTCACACATCGCGGTATTGTCTCTGCTCTTCCCCCTATAGCTGTTCCTGCACCCGGGACAAAAGCACTCAGCGCACACCGTATTCGTGAGCTTGATAATCCATATACAATCATTCAACTCGATATTGTTGCTTATCCTGGTAATAGCGGTAGCGCAGTCTATGATGTAGAAACTGGGAAAGTACTCGGTATTTTGAATAGTACATTCATCAAAAGCTCCAAAGAAGAGGCAATCTCATCCCCAACCGGAATCAGCTTTGCCATTCCCGTATCGGCAATGCAAAAAATGTACGATACTCACATGACCAACCAGAAACCTGAACCGGTTTCTAATAATTAAAGCGGTTCATAATAATGCATCATCCCAACTCGTCTATAAGGAAGACACATTGAACATATCAAAGCCATCGCACCAAGCATGAAAATCAAACCGAAATCGCTTTCAAAAAAGAAAAACAGATGTTGTATCAAGTTTTCAACATAAGCTAATCGATGAGCACTCTCATGAAAGATAGATTCTGGTATAAAGAAAAGTAAGGAAAGTGTTAGGAGTTTTCCACCAATATACAAAAATCCACATATTTTTAACTTTTTTAACGTCTGAAGCATTTTCTCTCCCCAGATCTCGTCACCTCTTTCACATATCATCCTGGATCTTGAAGCTCTACCACCACCTTACAATATGTTACTTAAGTATAAATATAGAACATAGACGTTAAAACCACGTTAATCGTGTTGTCAGACAGACAAATTGCATGTACAACAAACCATCGACAATCTTGATGTTAGGCTAATCAGCAGAATAATTTTTTGTTACCCCTTGTATTCTCTAAGGTAATGAATTAAATTATAAGTAATTCATTAACTTTTATAATACCAACGACCTCCACAAACGGAAACAAAATGACCAAATCCTTTTTACTTTCTTTAAGTCAAATATCTCCTGAAGCATTTAAAGCCTTTGGTATTGAAGAGATGGCATATATTAAGCCTATCAAGCTCAATGATGGTGACACAATCGTCTATTCTGTCCATGCCGCAGATGGGACGCCATTGAGCCTTATGAATGAAAAAGAGATCGCTAGAGCGACCCTTATTCAGAATGACTTAGCCCCCCAGAATATTCACTAAATATCCAATAAACAAAAGTACTTGACAATATACAACAAATTGTAGTATAAATATAATTAGTAATTTATCAAATTGCTAATTAGTTAAATTTTATTTATAGGAGAAGTCGAATATGAGCGCATTAGGCAATAGCTTTATAGATTCATACAATCAACCCGCAACCAATAATTGCCAAGAAGAAGCCGGCCTCAACGGACCACTAAAAAGATCTCCAAAATTTATCGCAAAAGATCCATCACAAACAAAGAATGAAAAAATGAGCACGCTCGTGCTACCTCCAGTTGCGGAAAATAGACCTATCACAACAATCCCTGTCTTTCAAAAATAGTCTTAATATTTATCAAAACTTAAAGAAAAGGGAGTCACTAAGGCTCCCTTTTCTTCTTTTACCTTACATAAAAGCCCCCCCCTTTTTCAATATAAAAATAACAAAACATAACTATCGCTTGACATTAAATAAAATTATGTTAAAAATATAAAAAAACAAATGCAATATATTGTTTTTTAGACATTTTAAGCAGGAGATATTTACATGAGCTTTTTTAACAATGATCCTTTCAACACACCATTTTTCCAAAACGCACAGAAGCATTTTGAAGAATCTGGCGGATTCAATTCCCCCTTCTTTCAAAACGCACCAAGATTACTAAACACTACCTTCAGTCCTGTACCACAACACACTTTTCCGACTACCCCTCCCGCAAGAGTCATTGAGACATCATCACCTATAACATATAAGCCTGTCGATTTACCAGCACGGAGCATTAGCCCTGTTGAACCTCCAAAGGCACCACCAAAATCATCTACTGGAGGTAAACCACCAACATTACCTCCTATGCCGCCTGTAAATCCGCCCAAACCACCTGCACAAAACGTAGTTCCTGCTGCAAAAAGAGCACTTCCTGTTCTTCCAGCAAAAAAAGCTGTAGCAGATTTTGATGCTCAATTTAATCAATTTTATGCTGAGCAAGAAATGTTCATGTCATTCATTATTTTAGATTTTTTTAAGGGAAATGTAATCGAACATGATATCTATCACTACATCACCACCATCGATAAAAAGCTCTCTAGAATTAAACAAACAAGAGATATTGAGGCACTGAATAAGTTAAAAATTAAACTGAAGGCTAAGCTCAGGCAATATGCTAACAAACCTGCATCGATAACACCTCTTAGCAACCATTTTGAGTATTGTATTAAAGCCTATTTGGGGTGTGCTGCTGGAGATCACAGAAGCTTAAAAGACCTCATCGCCATCAAAAGTCAAGAAGACCAGCGGAGAGAGACAAGCCATCTTCAGAAAAAGCAAGAGCATTTAGAGCAAGAAGCGCGACCTAACAGTCAATCATCAAATAAACTCTTCTACCATGGAATCGTAAAATCATATCTCAAAAAGCAAAACATCTCTGAAGGTGATGCGAATTATGAGAGCGAATTCGAGAGCGCTTATGATGTTCTAAACAAAAACTTCTTTAATAAAATAATGGATGAAATGCATGCAAGTCATGTTCCAAAAGCACCTCAGGAATATCTTCAACCATATCTATTCACATCGAACAATTACGATAGAGATAGTAGGCCTGCTTATAATTACTACTAAAAAATAACTTCAAAAAAGGGGAGTCAAGTGGCTCCCCTTTTTTGTTACGATGACAGCCAAGATGTGATATAAATAAGAATGATCATAAATGAAACCCTTCATCCCGAATCGATTACAGAACTTTGCCAAATAGCACTTGAAGCTGGCGATGTTGCGATGCATTACTATCAAAAGCCCCTGGATGTATACAGAAAATCTGATGGCAGCAAAGCAAGTATTGCTGACAAAGAAACTGAAAAAGTACTTATCACAGGTATCAAATCTCTCTCTTCGCTTCCCATCATTTCGGAAGAAGATTATGAAACAAACCCCATTGAACAAATTAATGCTGAAACCTACTGGCTTTTAGATCCCATTGATGGCACCTCAAGTTTTCTGGCAAACAAACCTGAATTCACAGTGAATATTGGTCTCATCCACCAAAAGTTTCCAGTCCTCGGGATCATCTACGCCCCAGCAACAGATGAACTTTATTACACATCAGCAGGTAAAGCCTATAAAAAATCCAAAGACACACTTCCTATTGAGCTTTCCCTACCAAAAGAAATACGCGAATCCATTCGGATCATTCTAGGACACTCCTCTGCCCGCATGCCCTTTATGGATCAATATTTAGAAAATCTATCTGTTGAAACCATCTCTTACCTTGGCAGCTCTCTTAAATTCTGCCGCATTGCAGAAGATATCTTCGATCTATACCCTAAGTTTGGCTCAACCAAAGAATGGGATACAGCGGCTGCGCAAGCGATTCTCGAAGCTGCAGGGGGGCACATCACCGACTTTCATGGTGAAAGACTTAGTTATGGCAAGCCTCATTTTAAAAACCCCTTTATGAAGGCCTTTGGCTCGATCAATCAATAATGGACTCTCTCATGCATCCCCCTCATTTCACCACTCTCTGCGCTGGCGCTGTTTTTATCTTACAAACAGCAACGCCTGAAGAAAAATCAAGCCTTAGTCGAAAGCTCGCAGCTCTTTGGCAAGAAGATCAAATTCCTTTAGGAGAAGCTGAACCGCCTTTAAGGCCAAATAGACCAGATAAACCTGATCTTTTGATGCCCAAAGATATGCCAAAAAGACGAAAAGCTGGAACACTTGCAAATAAAATTGCACTGCTCCACTCACTGGCTCATATTGAACTCAATGCCATAGATCTTTGCTGGGATATCATTGCGCGTTTTCCAGGAATGCCCAAGGCCTTTTATGATGATTGGGTCAAAGTTGCAGATGATGAAGCACGGCACTTTATGCTCATTCAAAACAGGCTCTTAGAACTAGAATCAGAATATGGGGCTTTGCCTGCTCACGATGGTCTTTGGGAAACAGCGATTGACACAAAAGATGATCTTCTGGCGAGGCTTGCCATTGTGCCTATGGTTCTTGAAGCACGCGGCCTTGATGTAACGCCTGGTATGGCGCAAACTTTTCGGAATGTTGACGATGACAAGACTGCAGATATTATTCAAATCATTCACGATGATGAAATCCATCATGTCAAATATGGCAAGGCTTGGTTTGATTATCTATGTGAGAAAGACGGACTTGAGCCTATTTCAACTTGGCAACATTTGGTTCTTACTTACTTTAAAGGCAAACTGAAGCGGCCTTTCAACTATACGAGTCGCAATCTCGCAAATTTCCAGGCCGCTTTTTATGATCCTATTTCAGTTTAAACCTTCATCTTAATCATCACCATCATCTGGCTCTGATGGCGGTGGGGCTGATGGAGCTGGCGCAGTCGATGGAGCAGACTGAGTTCCTTGATCTCTTGGTGAATCTCTATCTTGAAAACCTGTTGGATCTTCATCAATAATATAAGTATCAACTGGAGGAAGAGGCACTACTTTCTTCATCTGTGGAATAGGTGTAGCTGGTGGCGCTGATGGAGTTGGTGCAGTTGATGGGGCAGACTTCGTTGCCGGAATTGAAGGCAAGTAGTCACCATTTCTGATGTCTAAAGCAATCCCACTTCTTAGGTCTCCCAGTACATTTAACTTTAAAGAGTCCTCCAAGTACTTACCATCATTATCATTCAATTTCCCCCCTAATTTGCCATAAGGTGTATATTTCATCCAAGAAGCAAAATCACTCAAAATATTCTCTACTTGTCTCAAAGTCAATGGATCTGGGAATCCATTGGGATATTTCTCTTTCATATAATCAACTAACCCTTTTTTTAAAGCAGCTTCAGGAAACTGTGAGAAATTACTATCTATATGAGAATCCAACAATGCCTTAAAATCTGCTGCTGTTACTGTTTTACTTTCTATTTTTGCTCCTGACACTTGCTCATTCAAGTAATTACCAAAAGCCATTTTCGCAAAAGTCTCTTTTGTTGTCCCATCTGCTGGCGGTGTTGTTGCATATTGTGCAAATCGTGAATCTGCTAAAAAGGCAGCCACGAACTTCTCACTAAAAGGTGGATTTAAACTCTTCGCTATATTCGTCAATTCCTGCTGAAATGAGACACCATCGTCAGCAGCGCGTGCCTCAAACGAGAGCGTAAAAACTGTAAGAACGCCTATAACGGTAATGATACTCAGTGCTTTAATGGCTGAGAACATACCCTCTGATCTGTCTGTAACTGTTGTTATTGTCATTTTTTTCTCCTCCTGATCATGTTCAATATCTACAAAACCTACCTATAGGAATTATTATAACATGAATTAAAATAAATGTAAAATTTTATTTAAATTATTATATTAGTGAAAAACCCACCTACCACTAAAAGATATAGTGCTATACGATCTAGGGTTTTGACGATAAAAAGAGAAAGGGGGATATAAGAGAAAACTGGTCGGAGCGGTGGGATTTGAACCCACGACCCCTAGCACCCCATGCTAGTACGCTACCGGGCTGCGCCACGCTCCGAACATAGGCCATACTATAGCGTGATCTTAAGCAAATCGCAAGGGTGGAATCTTAAATCTAAAGACTCAGAATCAGAATCTTCAAGTGAAAATCTTAAGAGCAACCATTACAGGCCACTTAATCATTATGGCACTGTATAGATAAGTCGTCACTCAGAGCCTTCCTTCTAGGAAAGCGTGGAGTCTCTAGGACGTAACAAATAAGTCCAAAGCATGTGGATACTGTCCAGAGATTCCATCCTCCTACGCTAAAGCTTCGGCGGGACAGGCGCCACCTCTAAATGAGGCGGCTCTGAATGACGGTTCTTTAAATCAAAGTCATAGTTGGTCAAGAAAGAAATTATAACGCAGCGATATCGAGATTTCACCTATTCTCACAAAGACCAATAACTGACATGATTTGCAAAATCTGAACGATTCTGGTAAAAGAATGACTTTACATCAACAAAAACAGCAGCTTTTGGATTTAAAAAACCTTGTAATCCCTTTATACCAAGCTCTTTAAATTCTTTATGAGATACAGCCAAGATCAAACAATCTAGGTTCATCAAATCTTTTTGTTCACAGAGCTTTACGCCATATTCTTCATGGGCTTCTTCAACACTTACATGAGGATCATGGATCAATAAATGATGAATCCCAAAGTCAGACAATTCTTTGATAATATCTGGCACGCGGCTATTGCGCAAATCCGGGACATTTTCTTTAAAAGTGAGCCCTAAAATACCGACCCGAGCTGTTTGAAGATTCACACCCTTTTGCATCATCAATTTAACAGTCTTTTCAGCAATAAATTTACCCATGCCATCATTGATACGGCGGCCTGCTAAAATCACTTGAGGATGATACCCAACACTTTCAGCCTTCGCCGTTAAGTAATAAGGATCAACACCGATGCAATGCCCTCCAACCAAACCTGGCGTAAAGGGTAAAAAATTCCATTTTGTGCCGGCAGCTTCTAGCACATCTTTTGTTGGAATATGAAGACGATCAAAAATGAGAGATAGCTCATTCATCAAAGCAATATTTAGATCACGCTGTGTATTCTCAATCACTTTTGCTGCTTCCGCAACTTTGATGGAAGAAGCATAGTGCAGGCCAGCTTTTACAATTTTACCATACACATCTTCAAGCGCTTTTAAGGTGGTCGCATCTTCTGCTGCAATGATTTTTTGAATCGTCTCAAGACGGCGTTCTTTATCGCCTGGATTAATCCGCTCAGGCGAATAGCCCAATTTAAAATCAACACCTTGAATCAAACCAGAGATCTTTGCGAGCAAAGGTCCACAGAACTCCTCTGTAACGCCCGGATAAACCGTTGATTCAAAAACAACAATTGCTCCCTTGCTGAGAACAGGACCGATGCACTCGCAAGCTGATCTTAAAGGAGATAAATCAGGTTGAAAATTTTGATCTATTGGCGTTGGCACCGTCACAATAAAAAAGTTCGAATTCCTCAGATCATCTCGATCATCCGTAAAGGCTAGACGATTTGTCTTTAACTCATCGCTACTCACTTCACCTGTTGAATCATGACCCGATCTTAATTCCTCAATACGCTTTTTCTTAATATCAAATCCAATGACGCTCTCAAAATACTTTGCAGCACCAACAGCAACTGGCAGTCCAACATATCCAAGCCCAATCACAGCAATATTGTACATTCTTCTTCCAACTCCTTTTAACTCATGAGGCATGGCGTAAATGACCTTCAGCAGACTGAGATAATTCTTTATCAGCTGCCGGATCAAAAATATGTGCCATTAGCTTCTCTTCTCTCAACTTTACCCCTTTTAGATGCTCTTCTTTGACGTGACCATAGCCTCTTATCTCTTCTGGCAATGATACCAATTGAAGCATTAAAATATAATTTTCGTCATTCAAAAGAGGTAAAAGGCGATCAATCAACTGCTCATAATGCTTAATCAATCCTCTTTCAGCTTGTCTTTCTGCACTATAACCAAAAATATCAAAGGCTGTACCACGTAAAAATTTCAGCTTTGCGAGCACAGAAAAAGCACTTAACATCCAAGGACCAAAAGTTTTCTTTTTCAAGTGACCTGTTTCAGAATCTTTGTCTGCGATCAAAGGAGGCGCAAGGTTAAATTCAAGCTTATAATTTCCTTCAAAAGTCTGCTCTAAGTACTTCTTGAAATTACCATTTGTGTAAAGTCTTGCAACTTCATACTCATCCTTATAAGCCAAAAGCTTATAATAATATTTTGCAACTGCCTGTGTCATTTCAAGATCTTTTTTACCCAAAGTCTCTTCTGCTGTTCTTACACGATCAACAAGCGATGCATAGGTTTCAGACAGAGCCTCGTTTTGATAATTTTTTAAATCTGACATGCGACGTAAAACCATCTCTTCCAGCGTTTCTGACTTTCTTTGGAAATCGAGTTCAAGTCCTTTGCTCAATTGATTCAATTTTTCCGCAATAAAATCAGGTGTTTCTGCTGCGATACGGCCAATCAAGAACGACAATTTATTCTTATCAACTGAGACATTGTTCATCTCAATTGCCTTTTCAATCGCTTGATGTGTTACAGGCACAAGCCCTTTTTGATAGGCAAAACCAAGCATCATCAAATTAGCTTCAATCGTATTTCCGATCAACTTTGCAGCAACATGCGTTGCTCCAAATTCATGCACAAATTTTTTATCGCCACATCGATTCACAATTTGCTTTAATAAGCCCTGATCAGAGATTGAAAAATCAGGATTCTTTGTAAAGTCAGATGTCATTGTAATATCTTGATTGATCACAACATGACTGTGCTGAGGGCACAATCTCTGCAAAATATCTGCACTGGCTGACACGACCTTATCACAGCCGAGCAATAGATCTGTCTCACCAATTGAAATGCGTGAGGCAAAAATTTGATCATGTCTTTTTGCGATCTTTAAATGAGTCGTGACCGCTCCGCCCTTTTGAGCAAGGCCAGCCTGATCAATCATCGAGCAAGCATTGCCTTCCATATGAACAGCCATGCCTAAGATTGCACCGATTGTCACAACACCTGTACCCCCGATGCCTGTTACCAGGATAGAATAAGCACTGTCGTCAATCGACGGCAATTTTGGATCAGGCAATGTGCTTGTATCATAATCTTGGAAGAATCGTTTATCAGGCGCTTTTAGTTTCCCTCCATAGACGGTCACAAAACTTGGACAAAAGCCTTTCAAGCAAGAATAATCCTTATTACAAGAAGATTGATCGATCTGTCTTTTACGACCAAATTCTGTTTCAACGGGAGTGACTGACAAACAATTGGATTTCAGAGAACAATCGCCACAACCCTCACAAACTTGTTGATTAATAACAACACGTTTTTGTGGATCTTCAAGAAGACCGCGCTTCCGGCGGCGGCGTTTTTCAGCAGCACAGGTCTGCTCGTAAATCAAGACTGAGACGCCTGCATAATCTCGGAGTTTCTTCTGCACTTTATCCAAATCATCACGCTGATAAAACTCAACAGGCACATCCATTTTAAGGGGCGAGCCTTTACCTGCTGTCTTATATTTTTCAATATCATCTGACATGACAATGATCTTTTTGACACCTTCATGGTAACATTGTGAAGCAATCTCTGAAACACTAATGGGACCATCAACAGGCTGTCCACCCGTCATGGCAACAGCATCATTGTATAGAATTTTGTATGTGATATTTACATCGGCTGCAACAGAAGCTCTGATCGCCAAAAGCCCTGAGTGATAATAAGTCCCATCACCCAAATTTGCAAAGACATGTTTTTCTTTTGTAAAATCAGTCTGGCCAATCCACGGAACACCTTCACCGCCCATTTGCGTATAAGTTTCAGCGTGCCTTTCTGGCATCCAGATTGTCATATAGTGACAGCCAATACCCGCAAGAGCACGTGAACCTTCTGGTAATTTGGTAGATGTATTATGGGGACAACCTGAACAGAAAAATGGCTTACGATCGACAAATTCATGATTCTTACCAGGCTTGAAGGCAAGTGACTGCAAGTAGTCAACATGGCCTTGAACATTTGGAACAATGGTATAATCCGCTAATACGGTTCCTAGTTTAATCGCAATTTCCCAAGGAGAGAGCTCACCTGCGGAACTCAAAAAAGGCTGCCCTTCTTTATCGGCCTTACCATAAATCACAGGACGCGCTGTATCCTTCATCCCATAAAGAATTTGTTTGACTTGATCTTCAATAACCCCACGCTTTTCCTCTACAATCACAAGCAATTTATGATTTTTTGCAAACTCTTCAATACCCTGTGGCTCAAGAGGCCAGCTCATACCAACCTTGTAAAGCGAAATGCCAAAATCTGCAGCCTGTTCATCCGTTAACTCAAGCCATTTTAATGCCTGGCGCACATCCAGATAAGACTTACCAGTTGTGATAATCCCAATTTTTCGCTTGGGTGCTGCAATCACTTCCTTGTCAATTTTATTGGCTCTGACAAAAGCTTGAGCTGCAGGCAAGCGATAATCCAAAATGCGCTTCTCTTGTTCAAGCGCAACATCTGGCCAGCGAATATTGAGCCCTCCTACTGGCAGGCGGAAATCAAGCGGCGTCTCAAACTTATATTTTGCAAGATCAATATTGAAAGTAGATGAGCTATCAACCGTTTCAGTGATTGTCTTAAAGCCAACCCAAAGACCGCAATAGCGTGACAAGGCAAAACCAAAAAGCCCCATATCAATAATATCTTCAACGCCAGCTGGGTTTAAAATTGGAATGAAACAAGACATAAGAGCTTGTTCAGATTGATGAGGCAATGTTGATGACTTACAGCCATGATCATCGCCCATCAGCAAAAGAACACCACCTTTAGGATCCGTTCCTGCTGCATTTGCATGTTTAAAAGCATCGCAAGATCTATCAATACCAGGCCCCTTACCGTACCAGATTCCAAAAATACCATCATATTTCATATTCTCAGGATGAAGGCAGGTTTGCTGACTCCCCCAAACGGCTGTTGCGGCCAAATCTTCATTGATCCCTGGACGGAAAACAATATGATGATCTTGCAAGAACTTCGTTGCTTTCCAGAGCGCTTGGTCATATCCACCTAAGGGTGAGCCTCGATAGCCTGAAATAAATCCAGCTGTATTGAGCCCTGATGCGAGGTCTATCTCTCTTTGCAACATAGGAAGCCTGACTAAGGCCTGAATCCCTGACATAATGACTTCACCATGAACGCGGGTATACCTATCTTCTAAATTCACTTCACGCAGCAACATACAACCTCCGACTTATTTTTATCTTTCTTGTCATTTTCTAAATAATTCTCTATCCTAAGCTATAAATCTCAAAAACGAAACGAAATATTTATCGCTTTTTAAAACTCATCAATGAAAATAAGAAAACGATGCAAGCAACTCGAATGAAGGACTATGATATGCTCAACAAATCTCCAGCGACCGAAATCGATCAAAGCACTTTACCAGACTGGGATTTATCTCATCTTTACAAGTCTTTTGATGATCCTCAAATCAAGACAGATCTTGCCAAAGCACAAAATGAAGCGACATCTTTCAGAACTGATTATTTTGAGAAAGTGACCAACCTTTCTGGTGATGGACTTGCAAAATCAATTGCGCGTATGGAAGCTCTTGATGAAACTTTAAGCAAAATCATGACCTACATTGGGCTTCTTTATCAAACAAGGCTCGAAACACCCGAAGTCGGCAAAGCCTATCAAGACCTGCAAGAACAAATCACTGACCTTTCATCACCCCTTATTTTTTACACGCTTGAGCTAAATAATATCCCTGAGGCTGATCTGCAAAAAAAATACGCGGAGAGTCCTGCCTTGATTGCTTACAAACCTTGGCTTGACGTGCTCCGTCTTTACAAAGACCACCAACTCTCTGATGAAATGGAAACGCTCCTCAATGATAAATCAGTGGTTGGCAGCTCTGCTTGGTGCAGACTTTATGAAGAATCCCTGGCTGCGCTCAAATTTCCTTTCAGAGGTAAAGATCTCTCTTGCACCGAGATTTTAAACCTGCTCTCAGATAAAGATCCATCTAACAGAAAAGAGGCCGCTGAAACTCTAGGTAAAGTTTTAGGTGAGAACATTCGCCTTTTCACGATGATTACAAACACCCTCGCCAAAGATAAAGAAATTAGCGATCGTTGGCGTAAATATCCAAATATTGTTTCCTCACGCAACCTTGCAAATCAAGTTGAAGATGAGGTCGTCGAAGCGCTGACTGAAACAGTCAAAGAACATTTCCCCGTTCTTTCTCACAAATACTATAAACTCAAAGCAAAGTGGTTTGGCTCTGATACTCTAAACTATTGGGATAGAAACGCGCCCTTGCCGCAAGATCAAGACCCTCCATTTTCATGGAAAGATTGCCAAAACCTTGTTCTGACCGCCTATGAAGAATTTTCCCCTGAAATGGCAGCAGTTGGCAAACGCTTCTTTGATGAAGGCTGGATTGATGCAAAAGTATACAAGGGCAAAACCTCTGGTGCTTTTTCACATCCATCTGTTCCCTCTTCTCATCCTTACATTCTTGTAAATTACCTCGGCAAATCACGTGATGTAATGACTGTTGCCCATGAATTGGGCCACGGCGTTCACCAAGTTCTTGCCAGCAAACAAGGCTATTTCAAATCTCATACCCCTCTAACCATCGCAGAAACAGCTTCTGTATTCGGTGAAATGCTGACATTCCGTAAGCTTTTATCACAAAAATCAGACCCGATGGCGCGTAAAATACTGCTGGCATCAAAAGTTGAAGATATGCTCAATACCGTTGTACGTCAAATTGCCTTCTTTGAATTTGAGAAAAAACTTCACACAGCACGTAGACAGGGCGAACTCAGCTCAGAGCAAATCGGAGAATTCTGGATGGAAATCCAAGAAACAAGCCTTGGCCCAGCCATCACCTTTGATGACAATTACAAAAACTATTGGGCCTACATTTCCCACTTTATCCATACGCCTTTCTATGTCTATGCCTATGCATTTGGGGATTGCCTTGTCAATTCACTCTATGCCCTCTATCAAAGCACCTCAACGGCGCAAGAAAAGGATTTATTTGTGAAAAACTACCTCGACCTTCTCAAAGCTGGTGGATCGAAAAGACATAAAGAACTTCTTGCTCCTTTTGGTCTTGATGCCTCTCAAAAAAGCTTTTGGACCAAAGGTCTTGCGATGATAAGCTTAATGATCAAAGAAATTGAAGATATTGATCAAAAGGGATAAAGATGACGGACAAAAAAGTGAAGGTTGAAAAGGCAAAGCAAAAACCTTTGCCGCCTAAGAGCAATTTAGCAACCCCAACAAGAACAGATGCCAGAGCTGAGGCACTCAGGGCTAATCTGCGAAAACGGAAAGAAAAACAGCGCAGCGCTGGTGATAACTGAAATTTCTCAACAAAAAACCCTTCACTTAAAGTGAAGGGTTTTTAAAATATAAGCCTTTGCTATTAACGTCTTGAATAACGAGGAGCAGGAGCACTTGCCCTTTTTACTTCAATTTGAGCTTCGTACAATGCTAGCTGAGCTTTGCTTCTCTCAAGCAAAAGCTGATTATAAGATATCTGACTTTCTGCGAACTCTTCTAAAGATCGCTTATATTCCTCAATATTTCTTTCAGCATTACGAGCAGCCATCAACATATTATCTCTCATCTCATATAGTTTTTCAAGACTATGAGGTATTTCGAGAGCTTCACCTCTTTTCTGCGCTGATCTGAAATTTACGAACTCTTCCCTAGCATTTTGCGTGTCATTTAAAATTTTATCTCTCATTTTTTGACGATTGAGCTCTGCCCTAATATCAGACCTTTGACGATGTAAATCAACTAGTTGCTTAGATTCTAGATTTCTTTTCTCAATTTGCTCGATCATCAATACGAGTTTATTGAGCCTTGCCTCAAGAGTTCCAACAATAACAGGCTTTTGCATCAGGGCCGGCGGTGCGCCACCATCTTGATCTTTAATCTCAACCTTTACAGCAGCTTGAGGGTTTGCTCTTTTTAAGAGACCATTTAATTCAAGACGAAATTCAGGATTTGGACTCGGGTTAGGGTTAGCTTGAATTTGATCTTGATTCGAAGCAGCAGCGTTTTTCTGAATATGACTCATTTATTTCTCCTTTTAAAATACTATTTGTCTTTCGAAAATATAACAGACATGATCATTGGTAACACATTATTTAAAAAATGTCAAGATTTAAATTAATTTAGATAGATATTTCAATTTACAAAGCTTGAATCTTTTTATGCGCAATATCCTTCATCGCATCCATATGAAAGTCTGATGGAAGCGTTGAATCAACTATAAGCTTATAATATTCTAATGCTTTAGAAGTATTTTTACTGACACCCCTACCATTCTCATACATATCGGCTAGATCAAATTGCGCATCAAATCGATCGACTGGATCCGCATCTGGATTCTCTGTAACCATTTTTCTATATTTGAAAGCTTTTTCATCATCATGACCAAAGGCTACCGTAATTTCTGATGCTTCATGCCCCTCATAAATATCAGCAAGCCTGACTTGCGCTATAGGATTTCCAGCGCTTGCAGCAAGAACATAAGCCTTTTCTGCATCCTCAAAAGCGTGAGTAAGGTGTGAAAATTCAGCAGTTTTCAGCGCTCGCATTCCTATATTATTGATATCAATGCGTAATTGTCTCACTCGCTCGATTTGATTTTGAGATGCTTTAGTGTTATGTAAAAACAAATCACAATAATGGAGACTTGTTTCATAATGTCTACTTTTAACATATTCATCAGATCGACTTAAGTAAAAGGAGTCAAAGGCCAGATAATATTGCGCATTTGGATGCCCTTCCTCCGCAGCCAAAGCTAGATACTGACCTCCCCAGTTATAATGTAGATTTGCCAATTCCTCTTGACTCATATTCATGAATTTAAGATCTGGGAAATGCTCCACCAAAGTCTTTAACATATCCGAATTCAAAGGTGTGTTCACTATATCAATAATTGGTGGTTTCTTGGAAAGCCCTGCTAGCAAATCATTCCCTTTTTCTTTCACCTCATCATAAATTTTTGCTATTTGCATAAACTTGAATCGGCTTTCCACATCCTCTTGGGTTGGGTACACAAAATTCTCCCGATCTTTACTGGTAAAAACAACATAAAACTTGTCCCCGTAGCCCATCTTCTGCAAATGGAATTCAATGCCATTCACCAAATCATCAACAGAATCATAGGAACAAGCTGAAAATCGAGGATCATAGTTCACCTCTTCAGACGTCATATTGGGATCAAAGTAGTAATAGTGCCCCTCCCGATAAATAGCTGTGGTTGCATGATAATCGTGAAGACCAGCTCTAATTGTGATCTGGGCAACATTTGTTTCAAACATACAACTCTCCAGCAAGGATGGTAAGCTTTTTGATGTGACTTCATACTCTTCTGATATAAAATATGGCCTATTGTATATGCCTGGAAGATCTTCTTGATTGGAAGTAGGAACATCAATTGCCTGACTCAATAACTCATTTCTTTGGATATCCTGACCCTCTGCATCTAAAAACCATCCACCTGGCTTGGGAGCGATTGAATCTCCCTCCCAAAAATATTGTTGCTGGAATCTAATAATTTCAATAAACTCGGTTATCTCTCTTGTGAAATCTAACCTTATCTGCTCTTCTGGTAAAAGATCATCTCGATATAGTCTACCAGACTCTTTGCCAGTCTGTGGAATTTGATATGAAAAATTCTCAGGTGGCACAAAAAGGTCTCCATCCCAATTCATTATTTTTTGAGCAATCTCAAAATATTCCCCTGTACGATCCTGACCCGTTTCAGGATTAATCAAAATTGACAATTCACCAAAATAGAGGGCAAAACCTAAACAATGTCCATTATCCACTTTATCATCAGAAAGACTTTTGATAATAAGATCAGTCATCTGTTTTGAATATTTCTCAGGATATTTTTGATGAAGAACCATGAGAACATCTGCAAATTTCTTTAATAAATAAGATTGTTTAATATTGAACTTTCTATCAACAGCAACTGATTGCTTGTTCCCAATTTTAGACTGTTCTAAGGGCTCCAATCGATCAATTTTTCCAAGCCAAAATTGAGCACTTTTGGATCCAGATTTTGCAGCCTTTAGAAACAACTTAAAGGCTCCAACAAAATCTCCTTTTACGCGTGCCTGTTGCGCCATTCTATGAAGCTCACGTGGAATAGAGAATTCGCGCGAAACCTCAACTGGCTTACTTTTAATCCCTCTATGCCCAACTGAAACAACAGTCTCACGCGCAACAACTCTCCTATGAGCATCTCTTATAGATTCAACTCTATATGCTCCGCTTTGGAAAGCTTGTTCTAATTCCTGAATCTTTATTTTTTTGATTTCTGAAAGATCTGACATTTTGCACCTCTTTCACCTCTCTTATATTATACATCAATTCAATAAAATTTTAAAATAAGTCAACAATATACACGAATGAAACCACATCTTATTGATTATTAATAATTTTTCAATTATCCTTAATTATCTCTTGACAAAAGATTAATTTTTATATAATGTAAAGAAGATGTTTTAGGTATGGAACATTCTTGACTAGTAATTTGAGTAAGGAAATTGATATGACATTTGCTATTTCGAATTTCTCGACTATTCAAAACTATTTCTACGGCGCTCCGAGCACTGAGGCGACAGCGGTTGCAACATCACGCACATCAGATGATGCGCAAGATGTTTCTACAAAGTCACTTCAATCTCGTCAAGTCTCTTGGGCGGCTTCAATTGCAAAAGGTTTGGGCTGCAGCGATTCAACTGTGAAAACAATTGATGATACTGCAATTATCTGTTCAAACACAGGTTCAATTGTAAAAAAAGCAGCCGAAGTTTGTGGAAAAACTTTGTCTACGCCGAAAAAAATGGCTGTCATGGGCGCAGTTGCAGGTCTACAATTTGCATTACATAACGTGAGTTCAACGGACTCACAAGACGTAATGAAGAATGTAACAAGTGCAGCTTCATCCTTGACTGACGTTGCTCAAGGCCTTATCGGTCTTACAGCAATGACATCTGGTACAGCGACAGGCATTCTACCTGCTGTTGTTGCAGCCAGTACACTCGCTTATGGCTTGTGGAGTTTTGCAGAGCTTTATTCTGCTGCATAAGAGTAAAATTATACTCTATATGATTAAAAGCTAGTGGCTCCTGAAAAGAAGCCACTAGATTTATTTTTAAATGAACGATTTTAAATTTAGATAAGGTATTTTTATGTCAGATATTCAGAATACAGGTTCACTGCAACCTACAGTTTTTCAGGATTCAACCAAAGCAATTCAACCTTCATTTATGTGCAAAAGAGATGCTACAGTTTTGCTTTCTCGATTACTCACTCCTTTCTTTGGCTTTGAAGTGCCTGAAAAAAGAATTCAATTCCGTATCGCCGGAAACAAAATGAGTGAAAATCTTCAAGATGACCTTAAAGCTGCACAGGACATTGCCAAAGAAGCCCTAAAATCAACCAAAGAAGGTATGGGGCTCATTGCTCAAGGAACAATTCCAGATATTGCTATGGGTACAATTCAAACCATCACAGCTGCAGGTCAATTTGGCTCCCTCTTAAAATCTCTTACAGGTGTTTTTGCATATACCGCTGAAGCTGCACGCCAAGCCAAAGAGACCTTTGCACCAGAACACGCGCCAGCTGAGATACGAAAATCATCCTTTATACGGCAAGGCCTCGGCATCCTTCATTACGTTGGAAACCCTGAAGGATCGAAATCAATTCAAGAGTTCAATGAAAAAATCATGAGAAATATAGAGCTTCAACATTGGCTGAAGATAGAAGAAAACCCGAGCAGAGCAAGAATCAGCAATGTTTATATAGTAACAGTCCAATTTAATAAAGAACAAAAGCAAGTAAAATTAGCCATTCTAGAATCAGGAGAAGCTCTTCTTTTAATGCAAAAAGGGCAAGAAAACATGATTCGTTTTTATTCTCCAATCTTAGATAAATCATATGAACCTTCAGAAGAACTGCCGATCATCGTTCAGGGACCTGCATTGGCTCCAAAAGAACCTCAAAGCGCTCCGTTGATTGAAAAAGTTGAAGATTCTGAAGCACAAGACTAAAACAGAAAAATAAACGCATTTAAAAGCCCTTCAGTGAAGGGCTTTTTTCTTTGGATTTAAACAACCGTGCCGTGATAATGACTTTTATAAGCAAGATCCACAATCATATCCACCAATCCAACATCAATAAGCATGCGCAAAACTGAGGAACTCACATCGTGCGGAATCGCTAACTTTTCTAATTGAGAGGACAATAATTCCTTTAAACATAGTGCATCTTCTTGACTCGAAGTTTCAAAGGCCTGATGTGAGGCACTCACATTGACCTCACGCGCATGAGGGAAAAGTGTAAGCGCATCAAGCA
>JAGPBS010000040.1 GCA_018063245.1 Alphaproteobacteria bacterium
TCCTGGGAGGCTATCCTTAATTGCTTCCCATTGGTCATCCCTTAAATCATACAACTTTCAACTCCTTTTCTTATTATTAGAAGTTCAGTATATCATAAAAAAAATTAAATGTCGACACTACCTAAGCAATAGAATTAGAAAAGGCTCTTATTGAGGCAATAGGTTCGTCATCGCGAGCGAAGCGTGGCGATCTTCTCTCAAAATCCATGAGATTGCCACGCCCTAAAGGGCTCGCAAAGACGATTGTGTATGCATTACATTTTAGAAGATGGGTGGATACTTACGAGCATCAATATTTGAAAAAACTCCATGGACTCTGAGTGATGGCTCTTTGACTTTTATAGGAGTTTTGGTGCTGCATTTGGAGAATCAGGAGGTTGTTGCATTGTATTGCCCCTTCTCACAAAAAAACTTACTTATTTTGGTCACTTGAATGGAAATCGAAATCGTCTGATCTGTCTTCAAATTCTTCAGCGTCATCAATCGGGGTTGCAAAGTCACCAGATTCTCTCGATCCGAAGCTTGTTGTTTCAAGATTCACGTCAAGTGATTCTGAATCAGCGGCTTCAGCTGGGATGTTCTTTTTGTATTTCGCCAAGAAGTTTTGAAGATCCATCAAGCTGCAAAGGCCAAGCTGGACTGGGTTTTGTGGTGAAATGTTCGGTGAATTCCAGTGTGTTTTTTTACGAACAGCATCGATTGTTGGCTTTGTTGTCCCAATCAATTTGCAAATGCCGCTATCAGGCACTTCAGGATGATGCTTGATAACCCAAGCGATTGCATCAGGCTTGTCAGCACGTTTCATCACAGGTGTGTAGCGTGGACCTTTTACCTTACGAGAGACTTCAGGCATGTCAGATTTAAGAGCCTGGAGTTTTTCCTTTGGATTGGCTTCACAGCGAGCAATTTCTTCTTTGCTGAGCTGGCCTGTTGTGATTGGGTTTTCCCCTACAATATGAACGGCAACTTCACCATCTGCAA
This sequence comes from Alphaproteobacteria bacterium, assembly GCA_018063245.1. Classification (NCBI taxonomy): domain Bacteria; kingdom Pseudomonadati; phylum Pseudomonadota; class Alphaproteobacteria; species Alphaproteobacteria bacterium. The sequence continues at coordinate 982 of JAGPBS010000040.1, forward strand.
TAGCTTGTACTTCAAGCGAATGCATTCCGCAAAAATCGGCTATTTGCTCAAAGGTGAGCGTTGTGTTATCAATCAACCATACGGCTGTTGCTTTTGGCATTACTGTCCGTGACATGGATGCTCCTATTTCTGTGATATATCTTCAGTGATATCCTGCTGTTTTTTTAGGCTTATGCTGAAAATATTTAAAATGTTGGCTCTGGGCAATGTAAGATCTGCATTTGTCCAGCTGTACGATCTAGAGACTAACATATAAGTTTTCACAAAACAACCGCCATTTTAATCATTTTTCTTTCCGTACTAGATTTGTATGCCAATTGTCGATATGATTAAGGAAAAAAGTGAAGAGGATAAAAGTCAAGGATGAGTATTGAATCAATCCAGATAGCCATTGTCTTGTGTATTTTGCTATTTGTTTTTATTGCTTTTGTCAAAGAAAGCTTTCCGCCAGATGTCATTTCGTTATCTGTTGTTGCTGTGCTTTTGATTACAGGGATTCTGACGTCAAACGAAGTCCTTACCATTTTTAGTAATCCGGGGCCAATAACAGTTGGCGCCATGTTTGTTTTAACCTCTGCGCTTGAGCGCACAGGTTGTATTCATGCTTTGGGACAAAATGTTGTCAGATTTGCAAAATATCCTGGATGGGTTGTGCTTTTTGTAATGATGTTTGTTGTGATGTTTCTCTCTGCTTTCATGAACAATACACCGATTGTTGTGATGATGGCGCCCGTTGTTATCGTGCTGGCTCGGAGCATGAAAGTCTCTGCAAAACAATTTTTGATACCGCTTTCTTATGCCGCCATTCTGGGTGGAACCTGTACACTGATAGGAACCTCGACAAATCTTTTGGTGGATGGGCTTGTTCAATCTGCTGGGTTGCCAGCCTTTGGTGTTTTTGAAATTACAGGCTTTGGATCAATTGTTGCAACGATTGGGGCTATATATATTGTTTTTGTAGGGCGACATTTTTTGCCAAAGAAAGATGAAGGTCAGCAAGGGTCAGCTTTTTTAGACCGGACAACGCATTTTTTTACCGAAGTTTTGGTGACGAAAAAGTCAGGCTTTGTGAATAAGACCTTGAAGCAAGCAGGCTTTCTGACGAATAGGTCTGATAAGTTTGTGCTCGATGTTATCAGGCAAGCTTTTTCATTAAGGTACGATCTTGCTAATCTGAAGCTGCAGGCAGGAGATCGGATTGTTCTGGAAACGAATATGCAAGAACTTATGGACTTAAAAGTAAACAAGTCGGTTGCTTTTGAAAAGAAGTCTGATTATGAGGAAATTTCTTCACAGCCAGCTGTTGTCATGCAGGCTATCGTGGGTCCAAGATCTCGGTATGTTGGCAAAACGATTGGTGAACTTAATTTAAGTGAACGATACGGGTGTTATATTTTAGCAGTTCACCGTCATGAAAAGGACTATGATCAGAATTTTGAAGACGTGCGTTTGGCCTTTGGGGATACGATATTGCTTGAAGGTCCAAAAGAGAAAATGCACGATTTGTTTGTTCGCAATGAGCTAATCAGTATTTCAGATATTGAAGAACAGCCTTATCGGCGTGATAAGGCATGGATTGCAATTGGGGCTATTCTATCTGTCATTTTATTTTCATCAATTGCTGGGATTTCAATTACCTCTATGGCCATTATAGCCTGTGTTTTGGTTTTGCTTTTGGGCTGTATGGATACTGATGAGGCTTATCAAGCAATCGATTGGCGGATTATTTTCATGATTTTTGGGATGATTGCACTGAGCATGGCGCTTGAAAAAACGGGTGCTGCCGTGATGATTGTGAATAAGATGTTGCCTTTTTTTGAGGCTTTGGGGCCATTCTGGGTGCTGGCTCTTGTTTATGGTGTGGTTTCATTTTTAACGGAGATGATCAGTAACAATGCAGTGGCCTTATTATTCACTCCGATTGCTCTGAGTATTGCAGATCAGATGGGTGTGGATGCCCGGCCTTTTGTTGTTGCCGTGATGTTTGGGGCTAGTGCCAGTTTTGCAACCCCAATTGGTTACCAGACCAATACATTCGTTTACAGTGCCGGCGGATATAAGTTCATGGATTTCCTGAAAATAGGAACGCCAATTAATATTTTGTTGTTTCTTGTTTCTGTGCTTTTAATCCCATATTTTTGGCCATTTTAAGAGGGTGATATGTCAAGTTTAGTGTGGTTTCGTCAAGATTTGCGCCTATCGGATAATCCTGCTTTGTTTGAGGCTGCAAGCAAGGGAGAGATAGCGATTGTCTATATCCTAGACGATGAAACCCCAGACGCCTGGAAAATGGGCGGGGCATCGCGCTGGTGGCTTCATCACAGTTTGGCCTCCTTGCAGCAAGATCTGCAATCTCATGGCATTCCATTGATCTTAAAAAGAGGCAAGGCTCTGCCTGTTCTGGAAAAGTTGGTTGATGAGCTGAAAGTAACATCTCTTTATTGGAATCGCTGTTATGAGCCTTACGCCATTCAGCGAGATCAAGAGATCAAAACGCATTTTAGGGAAAAAGGTCTTGAGGTTAAGAGTTTTAAAGCCTCTCTTCTGGTTGAGCCTTTTGATATACAAACAAAGACAGGTGGATATTACAAGGTCTACACTCCTTTTTGGAAAGAGATTTTAAGGCGCGGTATCTCTCAAAGGCCTTTGGCTAAGCCAGCTGAGATGACGCCTCTGTCAAAGATCGTTGCATCTGATGCTCTGGAAGATTTAGCACTATTGCCGACAAAGCCAAATTGGGCGGCAGGCTTTTCAGAGATCTGGCGATGTGGTGAGAAAGCGGCTCATGAAAAGTGCTTGCAATTTTTGAATGAGCAATTGGATGATTATGCAAGAGGCAGGGACTTTCCATCGAAGGTTGCAACATCGCTTCTATCGCCCCATTTGCACTTTGGAGAGATCAGTCCTTTGCAGATATGGTATATCTGTGCTGCCTTTTGTGATCTGCATGAAAAATCAATGAGCGAAGTGAATATGGCGAGATTCTTGTCAGAGCTAGGTTGGCGTGAGTTTGCGCATCATTTATTGTATCATGATCCGCAATTGCCGGATCGGCCGATGAAAGAAGCTTTTGCAAAGTTCCAATGGGACCAGAATGATGATTTTCTAAAGGCGTGGCAAAAAGGGCAGACAGGTTTTCCGATTGTGGATGCGGGCATGCGGGAATTATGGCAAACAGGCTATATGCATAATCGTGTGCGGATGATTGTAGCTTCTTTTCTCACAAAGGATCTTTTTATTCCTTGGCAGGTCGGAGAAAAATGGTTCTGGGATACGCTTGTGGATGCAGATTTGGCGAATAATGCTGTGAGTTGGCAATGGGTTGCTGGTTGCGGTGCCGATGCAGCGCCTTATTTCAGGATTTTCAATCCTGTGCTGCAGTCGAAAAAATTTGATGCGGCTGGTACATATATTCGCAGGTGGGTTCCTGAGCTGAAAGAACTGCCTGATCGATATATTCACGCGCCTTCAGAAGCCCCGAGTTTGGTTTTACAAGGAGCAGGGGTCCGTTTGGGGGAGTATTATCCTCTGCCGATTGTGAATCACGATGTGCAAAGACAAAAGGCTCTAGAGCGGTATCGGTTGTGTCAGTCCTAACAATGATTGTGCTTTTCATGAATTCGTGTTAGTCTGAAGGGTGTTTAAAAAGAAATCTTTTTTAGGTGTTGATTCAATGGCGGATCTGTCGAAATATGCTTTTATTTCAAAATTAAAGGCTTTGCCCTTCGTTGATGAAATATGGCTTTTTGGATCTAGGGCAAGGGGTGATCATGCTGAGAGATCAGATATAGATCTTGCAATTATTTGTCCAAGAGCAAATGAGTCTGATTGGCATCAGGTTCTTGAGATTATAGAAAATGCAGATACGCTCTTAAAAATTGATTGCCTTCAGTTTGATAGACTGAATGATGATGATAAGTTAAAAATGAATATTCTGCAGTTTAAAAAAATACTCTATCAGCGAGGTGAATCGTAAATGGAAATTCAGTTTTGGAAAGATTATTATGAATCGCTAGGGCAAGCGATTATTCGACTTGCAGAGGTGATGCGTCATGAGGATCTTGAGAAAAATGATTACATGCAAGATGCAGCTATTCAACGGTTTGAATTTGTCATTGAGCTATTTTGGAAGGTCCTAAAAAAAATATTGGCTTATGAGAAGATCGAGGCCACTACGCCCCGGGACGTGTTGAATAAATCATTTCAATACAATCTAATTGATGATGAAAAAGCCTGGTTGAGTATGCTCGATGATCGCAATAATACGTCCCATGTCTACAAGCAAGAAGACGCCAAAAGAGTCTTTGAGCATATTAAGGCCTATTTGCCAATTTTCGAGGCAAGTTATCAAAAGTTAAAAAATAAGTATAAGCTTTAACAGTATTTTTTGAGTATTTCTAGCTTTTCTTCATGTGCGCGCTCAGCAGCCTTCAAGTGTGCCACCTCAAGTTCATAGGCGCGCTGGGCAATAACCAATTGTGTTATTTGTTCCGCCCAGTCCGAGTCGCACTTTTCTGTGTCTTTGCTTTCTTGTTCCACTTTAGATACCGCTCTTTCAGATAAGATGCGCTTTACATCGTTGGGTTCTTCATGGTTGTGGGGTTTTTCCTCCGGATAAATGGGCTTGAATCGGCTTGCAATGCTTGTAATGCTCTCAGATTCTGGCCTTAGAGCATTGATTTCTGGATAGAAGAAACCGTCTTTTCCTTGCTTATATATCGTGAAGTTTCCCATGATGGTTCCTTATTATTGATGATCTTTCCAAATTATAGAATTTCTTGGCTGCTGTCAATTTGGCTGAGAATTGTTTTGCTTTTATATTTTTGAGAAAATGAAGAGTTCACGGCTTGAAAAAAATTCCTTAATTTCAGCAGACATTCTGATGTAAACTCTGTTATCTTAGACATTATTTGCAGGATAAAGGGTTGAAAATGGATACAACAAAAATACCATTCGAATATTTAAGAGCATTTTATTATGCTGTGAAACTTGGCGCTCTTAAAAAGGCATCTGTATTTATGGAGTTAAGTCTTTCGGCTGTCAGTAATCATATTATTTTGTTAGAAAAATTATTATCTTTAAATCTAATGGTTCGCAATAAAGGCGGTATTAGGTTAACCCCAGATGGGAAGAAGCTTTTCTATCTTATTAAAGATGGAATCGAATCTTTAGAGGCTATTCCTGATATTTATACTCAGGATCCAGATCAAGGTGGAGAAATTATTCTAAACACATGGGCAGGAGTTGCTTCTCATTTAATTGCTCGTCAATTAAAAGATTTCTATGATCAATATGATAATATTAAAATTCGTATTAAGTGTCATAATTCGAGCAGTCCTTTTGAGGAGTGGGTTGGAGATGTTGCAATAGCGCCTTATGTGCCACATAGGCCTGATTTGCGACAGGTTAAAATTTTATCACAATATATGCACCTCTATGCATCGGAAGAATATATAAAAGAATTTGGAGAGCCAAAAACTTGGAAAGACTTAGATAATCATAGACTGATTAGCGCCTATGATCCTGAGGAAAACATTCATAGTGATCTTGATTGGCATCTAGCAAAAGAAACGGAAAAAAAACGAGAACCAATTTTAGTTGTCAATTCTTCAGTTGCTATATTGCAAGCTGTAAAAAAGGGTATTGGTATTGGTCCAATACCATCTTCCTATGAAAGTTATCAATATGAAGGTCTCGTTAGGGTGTTAGCAGATTATCAACCAAAGACCTTTGATATCTATTATATTGTACCTATATACCTTCAAAACATAAGGCGATTCAAACTTCTTGGTGAGTATTTTGAAAACGCTTTTCCTGTGTAATTTTCATTTTTTAATCCCTTCAGAGGGAGCGTTGAAAAAAAATCTTTACACAAGGACTAAAAATAGTGTTATATTAAAAATAGAGGAAAGAATACCTTTTCTTATATTTGAGATCTCAATGAGATTTATTACTACTAGTGCTCTCATTTTCAATAGAAGGACTACAAAATGATTAAGTATATTCTTATGCAAAAAACGCTGGACAATGTTTTGAGCACAAAAAACAGCCAATATAGAAAAACATTAAATAAAAGATTAGCACAAAATATTATTAAAATCAATTTTAAAAGTTTCTCAGGTCGATCTTAAATCAACCTGAACAAGCATTTCGTACTGAAGCGTTGAGCAATGCACATAGGTCTCCAGCTCAAAATAGTGCGCTCTTCTGAAAGTACGAAATAATGGCGTTATTCCAGTTGCGTCATAGGCATGGTGTTCCAGCATCATTTCCAAGTCAGGAGCCATCTTTGCCAGAAGGTGGCTCTTCTCACTTACCCAGACAAACAGAACAAATGAGAAACAAAATGAATCATTCAACGGAAACCAAAGTGAAAAAGGGGCTGCCCTTTACTTTCGACAAAGCCATTCATCGAAACATGACCCTCTGCGGTGAAATTTCTGGAGAGATGTATATTGAATATGATGGGCCAATGGGGGAGGAATCATCGCCTAAATGTGTGCTCTTTCGACTCAATGCACCGCTCTACTTCAAAACTGAACGCGGCTCTTTCCAGAGAATAGAAACACATAATGTCCGCATCACAGGACCGCTTTGTTTCAAATTTTTGGACCCTGACATCTTTAAAAGAGGCGCCACGCTCTGGCTCAAGGGCACGCATATCTATGAAGATATCCATTTTCCGAATGAAAATGATTCATTTCACTCATCTGATTTGTATATTGAAACCAAACAAGATGAGGTGATCTTTCTAGTAGAAAAATTGGTAACGCTTCATTGAATAAATCGTTTAACTCAAAAGGAAGTGTTTTTTGATTTTTTTGAGAAAAGAGCTTGCATTTTGAAGTGGGATCGATTAAAAAGGAATATTCCTTTCTCCTCTTACGTGAGCTGAATGTTTAGGGCATGCCTTGTGAGGGAGATTAAAAAGGAAGTTTAAAGTCATAACTCGTAACGTAAAGTGAGGATAAAATGCCCAAGTTGAAAACACATAGTGGTGCTAAAAAGCGCTTCAGACTAACAGCATCTGGTAAAATTAAAATGACTCCTGCTGGTAAAAGACACGGTATGCGCAAAAGAACAAATGAGATGCTCAGAACCGCACGCGGAATGAGAACCATGCATCCATCTGATGCACGGAAAATCACAAAAGTTTATTTGTTAAATGATCAGTAATATCGTATTAGGATAAGGAGTATTTAAATGGCTAGAGTTAAAAGAGGTGTGACGACACACGCACGCCACCGCAAAATTATTAAAATGGCAAAAGGTTTCAGAGGTAGAGCTAAAAATACCTTTAGAATTGCTATTCAGCGCGTCGAAAAATCATTACAGTATGGTTACAGAGATCGCCGCAACAAAAAACGTACATTCAGAGCTTTATGGATTCAGCGTATCAACGCAGCAGCACGTTTGCATGGTATGACATATTCACGTTTCATGGATGGTTTGCATAAAGCAGGCATTGAAGTGGATCGTAAAGTTCTGTCTGATATCGCAGTTAGAGAGCCAGAAGCTTTTAAGGTGTTTGTTGAAAATTCACAAAAAGCCCTCAAAAAAGCAGCTTAACTTAGGTTCAAACATAAAAGTGTATTAAATGCTAGATTAAATCAGGCAAATGAATTTGAAAGTGAGGCTGCGTAAGCCTATATACATAGATGCGCAAAGCCGAATCTTGAAAAATCCATTTGGATCATTTAAAAGTAGCGTTTGATGTAAGAGGGCGATCAGAAATGAGAGGCCCTCTTTTTGTTGAAATGTTGAACCAGATTGAAGTGCAGAGTGTGATAGAGTTTCTGTTGGGCCCATATAAATTAGTCTAGGATTATAAAATGCATCAAATTGATACAATAAAATCAGATATTATGAACGCAATTTCTCAAGTTGCAACGCTTGCAGAGGTTGAAGAGATTCGTGTTTCTGCCTTAGGTAAAAAAGGCCAGCTTACGGAATTGATGAAGAATTTGGCGTCTTTGTCGATTGAAGAGAAAAAATCTTTTGGTGCAGCCCTGAATCAGGCAAAATCTGACATAACTGAGGCTCTGGATTCTAAGCGCTCACTATTATCTATGGCTGAAATGAATGAGAAACTGAAGAGTCAAAGGCTTGATGTTACTCTGCCAATTCGTCCAAAGCAAAAGGGATCGATTCATCCCATCACGCAAACGATTGATGAGATGATTGAAATCTTTGCTGATATGGGCTTTAGTGTCGCTGAAGGGCCTGATGTCGAGGATGATTTTAACAATTTTACAGCATTAAATATTCCAGAAGACCACCCAGCACGCCAAATGCATGATACTTTTTATCTTCCAAAAGGTGCTGATGGAAAGGATCGCGTGCTCAGAACGCATACATCACCTGTTCAAATTCGCACCATGTGTTCTGAAAAACCGCCTATTCGCATTATCGCGCCGGGTCGGACTTATCGGTCAGATTATGACATGACGCATACACCTATGTTCCATCAGATTGAAGGTCTTGTGATTGATGAAAAGGTCACAATGGCCGAGCTTAAAGGTTGCTTGATTGATTTTTGTCGTCAGTTTTTTCAGATTGATGATTTGCCTGTTCGTTTCCGTCCAAGTTTTTTCCCCTTTACGGAGCCATCAGCTGAGGTTGATATTGGGTGCAAGCGCGAAGGGGGAACGCTGAAAATTGGGGCCGGTCAAGATTGGCTTGAAATTTTAGGGTGCGGTATGGTTCATCCAAATGTGTTACGCAACTGCAATATTGATCCTGAGAAATATCAAGGTTTCGCTTTTGGGATGGGGATTGAGCGGTTAGCGATGTTGAAATATGGTATCCCGGACTTGCGCACTTTCTTTGAAGGTGATATTCGCTGGATGCGTCATTATGGCTTTAACGTTTTGCGTCGTCCAACATTAGGAGCAGGCCTCTAATGATAGACATAAACATGATTGAGAATAGAAAGGCACTAAGATGAAGTTAACCCTTTCCTGGTTGAAAAAACATTTAGAGACCGATGCATCCTTGAATGATATCGTTTTAAAATTGACAGCTTTGGGGCTTGAGGTTGAAGAAGTAACCAATCGTGCTGATCAATTAAAAGGTTTTACTATTGCACAAATTAAAGAGGTTCGTCGTCACCCTGAAGCAGATCGTTTGAATTTATGTCTTGTGAATACGGGTTCTGAAGAATATGAAGTCGTTTGCGGTGCAAGCAATGTTCAAAAAGGCATGAAGGCTGTGTTTGCACGTGAGGGCATGTACATCCCAGGCTCGGATATGACCTTAAAGAAGACAAAAATCCGCGGTGTTGAATCAACAGGTATGCTTTGTTCTGAAGAAGAGCTTTGCCTCTCAGCGGAGTCTGAAGGCATTATTCATTTGCCAGATGATGCGCCAATTGGAGCTGAGTTTGTTTCTTATGCGGGGCTTGATGATCCGATGATCGAAATTGGTCTCACGCCTGATCGTTCTGATTGCGCTGGTATACGCGGTATTGCAAGGGATTTGGCTGCAGCAGGTCTAGGTCGTTTGATTGATGATAAAATTCAACCTGTTAAGGGCACCTTTCAGTCATCAATTAAAGTGAAGATTGAAGAAAGTGCAAAAGAAGCAGTTCACCTATTCGCAGGTCGTTTGATCAAAGGCGTAAAAAATGGTGAGAGCCCAGAATGGCTTAAACGTGATCTTGAATCAATTGGTGTGAAACCTATTTCGGTTCTTGTGGATATCACCAATTATATTACATTTGATGCTGCACGCCCTATGCATGTTTTCGATGCAGCTAAGATCAAGGGTGATCTCGTTTTAAAACCGGGACAAAAGGGTGATACTTTTAAAGCTTTAAATGACAAAGATTATGAGTTAAAAGGTAGCGAGATCGGGATTTATGATGATGCTGGATTCCAGAGCCTTGCAGGTATTATTGGTGGTGCTGAAACTGGGTGTTCTGCTGAAACAGCGGATGTTTTTGTTGAATGCGCTTTGTTTGAGCCATCTGCCGTTGCTTATGCGGGCAGAGGTCTTGCGATTGAGAGTGATGCTCGTTATCGCTTTGAGCGCGGTGTTGATCCAGCTTCCGTTGAGCCATATATAGAAAAAGCGACGCAGATGATTCTTGATCTCTGTGGCGGTGAGGCGAGTGAGGTTCTTTTGGTCGGCAAAGGAATGCCAGCAGATCATCAGAAAAAGATTGCCTATCAGCCCTCATATTGCGCCAAATTGATCGGTATTGATGTGCCGGAAGCACGCCAGAAAGAGATTTTAAGTGCCCTTGGCTTTACTGTATCTGAGCAAGGTGACACATGGATTGTCCAGACACCAACCTGGCGCTATGACGTGAATGGAAAAGCGGATATTGCTGAAGAAGTCGTTCGTGTGATTGGTTTTGATCATATTCCAGCGCGTTCATTCACAAAAGATCATCCAATTACACAACCTGCGCTTGATGCATCGCAGAGACGTCGTCAACGTGTTCGTCGCTTGCTTGCATCAGAAGGGCTCCATGAAGCTGTGACTTGGTCATTTATGTCAGAATCTTTAGCCAAAGAATTTGCGCCCATTCCAGCATCTTTAAAGTTACTAAATCCTATTTCTGCTGATCTTGATGTGATGAGGCCTTCAATTCTTGGAAATTTACTTCTGGCTTTGAAAAAGAATATTGATAGATCTTATCGTGATTTTGGTATCTTTGAATTGGGTCCTGTTTTTGATGAGAAAGCGCCTTTAGGGCAACATCAAATGGTTGCAGGTCTTCGTTCAGGATTTATGGAGCCGCGCAATGTCCATGGTAAAGAGCGTCTGGTTGATTTGTATGATGCAAAGGCTGATTGCTACGCAATTCTTGAAGATTGTGGCCTTGATCCTCAGCGCGTTCAAGTGCGGGCTGATGAGGCGCCATCTTATTATCATCCAACGCGCTCAGCGAAACTATCTCTTGGAAACCAGGTTTTAGGTTATTTTGGTGAGTTGCACCCGGCTTTATTGCAAACATTTGGCATTAAAGAGACTGTTGTTGCTTTTGAAATTTACATTGATCTTTTGCCGTTGGTGAAGGAAAAAGCCCAGAAGCCAGCGCTTCAGCTGAATCAATTGCAATTTGTCGAAAGAGACTTTGCTTTCTTAGTAAGTAAGCAGATCTCGGCAGATCAGATTCTATCTGCAGTACGGAAGGCTGATAAGAAATATCTCCAGAAAGTGACACTCTTTGACATTTATGAGGGTGTTGGCGTTGAAGAAGGGCATAAATCTGTTGCTTTATCAGTCATGCTTCAGCCAGTTGAAAAAAGTTTTACAGATGAAGAACTTGAGGCGATTTCTCAAAATATTATTCAATCTGTGGCAAAAGAAACAGGAGCCACACTTAGGTCGTAAGATCAGGTGGTTTATTACAAGGAAAAAGGAAAGACATTTATGTCAGCGTCGCATCAAAAGAATATTCGCAATTTTTCAATTATCGCGCATATTGATCATGGAAAATCAACCCTTGCGGATCGCTTGATCCAATTTTGTGGTGGTCTCACGGATCGTGAGATGAAAGAACAAGTGCTTGACAGTATGGAAATCGAGCGTGAAAGAGGCATCACCATTAAAGCCCAAACTGTTCGCCTCAATTATAAAGGCAAGGATGGGAAAGACTATATTCTGAATTTGATGGATACGCCTGGCCACGTTGACTTTGCTTACGAAGTGTCACGCTCACTTGAAGCTTGTGAGGGATCGCTGTTGGTTGTAGATGCGAGCCAAGGTGTTGAAGCCCAAACTTTAGCGAATGTGTATCAAGCAATTGACCATAGTCATGAAATTATTCCTGTGCTCAACAAGATTGATTTGCCCGCAGCAGAGCCTGATCAAGTCAAACAACAAATTGAAGATGTGATTGGCCTAGATACGTCAGATGCGCTTATGATTTCAGCAAAAACAGGCATAGGTATTGAGAGCGTTTTAGATGCGATTGTTGACCGTTTGCCATCGCCTATTGGTGATCCTGATGCGCCATTAAAAGCAATGCTTGTAGATAGTTGGTACGATAGTTATTTGGGTGTTGTGATTTTGGTCCGGATCATTGATGGTCAGCTCAAAGTAGGCGAAAAGATCAAATTTATGTCAACAGGCGGTGTGCGTCTGATCGATCGCGTTGGTATTTTTACGCCAAAAGCTGTGATGACAGGCGAGTTGAATCCGGGTGAAATTGGCTTTATCACTGCAGGTATTAAAGATATTACTGAGACAAAAATTGGTGATACGTTAACCTATGAAAAAAATCCTTGTGCTGAAGCACTGCCAGGCTTTAAGCCCTCAATTCCTGTGGTCTTTTGCAGTTTGTTTCCTGTTGATGCAGGTGATTTTGAAAAGCTGCGTGAGAGTCTCGGTAAGCTTGCTTTAAACGATGCCAGCTTCCATTTTGAGCCAGAAACCTCTGCGGCTCTTGGTTTTGGTTTCCGTTGTGGGTTTTTGGGTCTTTTGCATATGGAAATCATTCAAGAGCGTCTAGAACGGGAGTTTGATTTAGATCTGATTGCAACAGCGCCTTCAGTGAGCTATCACATTTATATGAAAAACGGTGACATGATTGAGCTTCATAACCCATCAGATATGCCAGATGTGATGAAAATTGATCATATTGAAGAGCCATGGATCAAAGCTACCATTTTTGTGCCAGATGAATATTTAGGTTCATTGCTTCAGCTTTGTAGTGATCGCAGAGGATCGCAAAAAGAACTTACCTATGTGGGCGGAAGGGCGATGATTATTTATGAATTGCCGCTCAATGAAGTCGTTTTTGATTTTTATGATCGTCTGAAATCTCTATCACGTGGTTATGCAAGTTTTGATTATGAGCTTGGTGACTATAAAGAGGGTGATTTGGTGAAGATGTCAATCTTGGTGAATAATGAGCCTGTTGATGCTTTGTCAATTATTACACATAAATCAGCGGCTGAAAAACGCGGAAGGTCCTTGTGTGAGCGTTTGAAAGAGCTGATTCCAAGGCAAATGTTCCAGATTGCTATTCAAGCAGCCATTGGCGGTAAGGTTATTGCGCGTGAATCTTTGTCTGCTTTACGTAAGGATGTTCTAGCAAAATGTTACGGTGGTGACGTGAGCCGGAAACGTAAACTTCTTGAGAAGCAAAAAGAAGGTAAAAAACGGATGCGTCAGTTCGGACAGGTCGAAATTCCGCAATCGGCCTTTTTATCAGCTCTGAAAATGGGCGATGACAAAAAATAACTTGCATTTTTGTCTTGGATCGCTTATAAATTCTTGATTGCCTCTTTCATCAAGGTTTTCCTTTATGAAGAGGATAATAAAATAGGTAAAATAATTTGACTCTCTCCGGAGAGCTTGGATTGTTTTTTATTTTGCACTCCTTGCCGGCATGCCGGCTTGGTGCAGCCCAAAAGTCAATAGTATTGGCTGTACACGATTAGCCATAAGGAGGATTAACATGGCATTTTACGAATGTGTTTACTTAGCCCGTCAGGATTTATCCACAGGACAGGTTGAGACACTGAACAAAGACTTTGCAAAAATCGTTGAAGACTTGCAAGGAAAGATCGAAAAGACAGAATATTGGGGTCTGAAAGGTCTAGCTTATCGGATTAATAAAAACCGTAAAGCACATTATACTCTTTTCCATATTGATGCACCGTCAGAAGCTGTCAAAGAAATGGAAAGACAAATGGGTCTTCATGAAGATGTTTTACGTTTTCTGACAACAAGAATCGAAGCAATTGAAGCTGGTCCATCGATCATGATGACAAGTAAGTCAGATAAGTATGATGATGAAGAAGATGATTTTGGCGCAAGAAAGCAAAAGAAGTTTTCAAAGCCAAGAAAATATGACCAACCAGCTGAAGCTGATGCTTAATATTTGATTGTAAAGGAACAACCAACATGTCAATGATCAAAAAACCATTTTTCAGACGTCGCAAATCTTGCCCTTTTTCAGGTCCAGATGGCATTAAAATTGATTACAAAGATGTCAGAACACTCTCAAAATTCATTTCAGAACGCGGAAAAATGATGCCAAGCCGTATCACATCTGTCTCTGCAAAGAAACAAAGAGAACTCGCAACTGCAATTAAACGCGCACGCTATCTTGGCCTTATGCCATATATTGTCCGTTAACGCATAGTAATGAATTAGGAATCAAACGATGGAAATTATTCTTTTAGAACGCGTTGTGAATCTTGGACAGATGGGTGATAAAGTCACTGTACGTCCAGGTTATGCACGCAACCACCTTTTACCAAAAGGAAAAGCGCTGCGCGCAACAAAAGCAAATATCGAACTTTTTGCAACGCAGAAAAAACAATTAGAAGCTGAGAATCTAACACGTAAATCAGAAGCTGAAAAAGTCTCTTCAAAAATGGATAATTTAGAAGTGATTATTATTCGTCAAGCTGGTGAAGCAGGTCAACTTTATGGATCTGTGACAGCAAACGACATTTCAACTGCTGTAACAGCTGCTGGTGTGACAATTAAGAAGCATCAAGTTTCAATTGAACACCCAATTAAAACACTTGGTATTTTTGAAGTGACGATCGTTCTTCACCCTGAAGTGACAAGACGCATCCGCGTGAATGTTGCTCGTTCAGAAGAAGAAGCAAAGCTTCAACAAAAAACAGGTGCAGCTCTTCTGAAAACAGATCTTGAACAAATAACTGTATCAGCAGATGATCTACTTGAAACACCGTTGACTGCTGAAGACGAACAGCTTTAAGTCAAGGCTGAGTAAAAACCACCCTTTGGTACTTGATGTGCTAAGGGTGGTTTTTTATTGATAAAAAGTGATAATCCCGATAGTCTGTCTTCAAGGATTATCGCATGAAACTCTCTATCATTCTTCCGTCTTATAATCGTAAGCACTCTTTGCCAAGGGCTCTTTCTGCCTTGACAGCAGGCTTTTGCGCATTGTTTGAGGCTGAGGTGATTGTCATTGATGATGCCTCAACGGATGGAACTGAGGCCTTTCTTCGCGAGTCTTATCCGCATGTAACCTATATCAAGCATGAAATAAACAAAGGCGCAGCTGCCGCTCGAAATACCGGTATCCGTTGTGCAAAAGGTAAGTATCTTGCTTTTTTAGATTCTGATGATGAATGGTTACCTCATAAAATAGCGCACCAATTAACGCTTTTTCAAGCAGAACAAAAAAGAAATAGAAAAATCAAGGCCAGTTTTACAGCCTATACACTTGTCTATCCGAATCATCGTGAGCAAGTGGTTGTCTATCAAAAACCTGCCGATTGGTTCGCCTTTTTTCTGAAGGGCTGTTTTATCAGTCCGGGGACAACCTTGATGGTGGATCGATCTGCCTATGATGAGATTGGCCTTTATGATGAGACACTCAAAAGGCTTGAAGATTGGGATTGGCTCTTGCGGTATAGTCAGCTTTACGAATTTGTTTTCACAAATGAGAGCCTTGCTCGTATTTACTTAAGGGAGTCGCACGCAGATCCGTCTGTCGTTCAAGGAGCGCTCGAAAGGCTTGTTCAAAAATGGTCACATTTGAGTGGCGTGAATCAGAGGCGTTTTTTACAAACAGTGCGCATTGAAACTTTAGCGAGTTTAAAGCAGTCCAAAAGTCAATTTTTGAAGGCAATCATTCAAAATATAATTAAAGACCCTGGTTTATTTGTTCGGCTCGTAAAGATGGTTTTGAATCAAAAATCAGAAAGGCGCGTTATTGATTAATTCAAAAGAAGAGACTTGAAATTGGAGAGAAGATCCATATATTCTATTCACACATAACGAATTGGATACAGACACGTGGCAAATGCAAAAGACCCTTACCAACTTCTTGGTATTTCGAAATCAGCCTCTGAAAAAGAGATCAAGCAAGCTTACCGTAAATTGGCAAAGCAATCTCATCCTGATTTGAACCCTGGTAATAAAGCGCAAGAACAAAAATTTAAAGAATTAACGGCTGCGTATGACCTTCTGTCTGATTCAGATAAAAAAGCTCGGTTTGATCGTGGTGAACTTGATGCGGATGGTAACCCAACCATGGGTGGTTTTTATCGATCAGGTGGACAGCCCGGCGCTGATGCCGATATGGGTGGTTTTGGAAGCTTCTTTCGTAATGCGGGCAGAGGTCAGTCCTCAGGCTTTGGTGCGGATGATTTTTTGTCTGAGATTTTTGGTAGAGGGCGAGGGAAGGCCAAAAAGGAACAGGCACCTTCAGTAAAGGGCGCAGATGTAACTTACCGGATGGCGGTTCCTTTTATAGCTGCAATCGAAGGCACAAAATCAAAATTAAAGTTGATTGATGGTACTCAGGTAGAAATCTCAATTCCCAAAGGCGCAGATGATGGTCAAAAAATTCGTCTTGCTGGGAAAGGAAAGCCTGGTCAGAATGGTGGCCCTTCTGGTGATGCTCTTGTTGAGCTCCATATAAAATCGCATCCCTTCTTTAAGCGTGAGAAGCTGATGATTACGCTGGATTTGCCTATCACTCTTTCTGAAGCTTTGAATGGCGGCAAAGTAAGAGTGCCAACATTGACAGGTTCTGTGATGCTTAGTATTCCTGCGGGATCAAACAGTGGACAAGTTTTACGTCTGCCTGGTAAAGGTGTTGTGCTTGATGGCGAGAAGGGGGATCTTCTTGTAAAGCTTCAGATTAAATTGCCTGAGGCGATGCCTGCGACTCTGAAAGAAGCAATCGCTGCCTTCGAGAAAGAACACCCGTATGATTTACGTCAAGCTTTGTACGAGCACAAAGATTTTTAAACCAAGACTTCGCTGAGTGGTTTTGAGAGAAGTGTTTCAACACGATTTTGTCCTGATTCCAGAAGAGTAAAGAGCTCTTTTTTCACTGGTGGATCAGCGCGTTCAATCATTTCAAGAGAAGGTGCAAGATCAAAGCCAGCCAGACGACAGACATCAAAAATGGTGAAGTTAGCAATATCACAAGATACCACCCAGACCTGCCCTTTTGATGGCATAATCATTCTGACATAATGGAGCCTTTCAAGAGCTTCATCAAAAATGGTTGAAGGAACACCAATTTTTGCACGCAGTTCGCCTTCTTGAGCAAGATTGTTTTTACGACACCCTTCAACAATATTTTGTAAGAGTAAGAGCATAACACCCAAGAGTTCAGATTTTTTACCTCGATCTGAATAATGCATGTGACTGTAAAAACGGTAGTTTGGAAGGTGAGCTGCGATCATGGCGCCTAAAAGGACCACAAGCCATACAATATAGAGCCAGATCAAAAAGATCGGAATCGCTGAAACCGCTCCATATACAGTTTGATAGACCGGGAAATATTCAAGGTATAATGAGAAGAGCGCTTTAGAAACCTCGAGCAGAAAAGCTGATACCGCGCCGCCGATAAGGGCATGTTCATAATAAACTTTTTTGTGAGGAACAACCATATAGAGCAAGGTAAAGCCAACAGTTTCAAACAAAAGAGGTAAAATCACGCCGATGACTTGCCAGATCGACATGTTCGTATCAAAACCCAAGTGATTGGCTAGCATCATAGCTTTGTCTGAAAGGGCAATAGAAAGAGCGATAAAGATTGGGGCAAGAGTTAACACGGCCCAGAAAGCAAGGATTCTGATCATGAGAGATCTTGGTGCGCTCACGTGCCAAATCTTGTTGAAAGAGCTTTCAATTGTTGCCATTAAAAGGAGGGAGGTGAGGGCTAAAGCAACAATTCCAAAAACCGTCATTTGTCCTGCATTGGTCATAAAATCACTAAAGTAGGTTGTGATTCTTGAGACAGCCTCTGGTAACATTGAGTCAGTCACTGTTTTGAGGGCCCGGACTTTTAATTCATCAAAAGCAGGAAAAGCTGAAAAAATAGCAACAGAAATAGTCATTAAAGGAACAAGCGCAAGAAGCGTTGTGAAAGTGAGTGCTGCAGCTTGTTTTTCACTGCCTTCATCAAAAAATATTTTTTGTAAAGAACGGCAGAACCTAAAAAAACCCTTATACATCTATCCTCCTCAAAAGATTAACGAATATTATGATGACTTGTTATGATTAGTTCTACACCTGATTTGCAGAATTTTACAGAAAGAAATGATCCTTTTCTTGAAAGCTTAGTAAGACTGTGATAAAAATAGCCTAAGTTCATATTTAGAATATAGGGTTATGATGTCGAATCAACTGATGCACGGAAAAAAAGGCCTCATTATGGGTGCGGCCAATGAGCGCTCAATCGCTTGGGGTATTGCAAAAAAATTACATGAACAAGGCGCTGAGCTTGCTTTTACATTTCAAGGAGAAGCTTTAGAGAAGCGTGTTGGCCCACTTGCTGCAAGCCTTGGTTCAAAGATTGTTTTGCCTTGTGATGTGTCTGATGAAGAAAGCATCAAGGCTTTGTTTGATACGCTCAAAAAAGAGTGGGGACAACTTGACTTTTTGGTTCATTCGATTGCTTTTTCGGATAAAAATGAGCTTGATGGTCTTTATTTAAATACATCACGTGACAATTTCTTGAGAACTATGGATATCTCATGCTATTCATTTACGAATTTGGCGCGTCATGCATCTGAGCTGATGACAGATGGTGGTTCAATGGTAACCTTGAGTTATTATGGCGCTGAGCGTGTTATGCCGCACTATAACGTAATGGGCGTTGCCAAAGCTGCACTTGAGGCTTCTGTTCGGTACTTGGCAACAGATTTGGGGTCAAGACGTATTCGTGTTAATGCTATTTCAGCGGGTCCGATTAAAACATTAGCGGCAAGCGGTATCGGAGATTTTCGTTACATTTTAAGATGGAATGAATTGAATGCACCTTTAAAGCGAAATGTGACTCAAGACGAGGTCGGAAATTCAGCTCTGTATCTTCTTTCAGATCTTGGAACAGCTGTTACAGGTGAAGTTCATCATGTAGATTGTGGTTATCACACAGTTGGGATGGTTTCGATTGATAGTGCTGCAGAAACTGCAGAGTTATTGAGCACAGTTAAGAAATAAACTTCCTAAAGAAAATGAAAAAGAAAGCCCCTCTCAAGGGGTTTTTTTATGTCTATTTTGTGCAGTGTGTCGTGGTGTGTAAGGAGGGCTTGTCGAAAAATAGTTCCAGCTACAGACAAGCCCCTCAAAGGAGCATCCAGTACTCTATTTTTTAGTATACTTCATTTGCTCAGAAAATCAAGAGAAATGTGTAAAAAAATGGTTGAATCATGCTTTGATTTAATTCAATTTCAAAAAAATAAAAAATAATATAAATTCAATATATTTGGGCAAAAATAAAAAATAAGAAAAAAGTAAAAAAAGAGTTGACGATGATTTTTTGTGTGTGCTAAGAGTGAGATAAGAACAAGATAAGAATATGGAAAGAATTCGGGCTTGCCTAACAAGTAATCAGTCTTCAAAGCCATACATCGTTATAAAAACGCGCATTGAGCGGAGCAATCCTGGCAGATATTCCTCTCAAATGTCACACCTAGTTAAGAGGAATCATCATGATCACGTCCCTGCTCAAAAAAACAATAAAGCCAGCTATTCATTCCCTCGTTTTATTGTCTTATCTTGTCAGCTTTGTTCTCCCTGTAAATGTTGCCCATGCTCA
>JAGPBS010000041.1 GCA_018063245.1 Alphaproteobacteria bacterium
GCTTTTGTTCTTCTATCTGCTATTTATTTGTGGCTAAAGTGAATGTCGACACTACCTAGACTTAGGGGACATCGATCAAGTCACAATCCATCTGATCCAAGCAGTTCAAATCGGTGCAGTAGCTGCAGTCCTGCCATTTGTAGACTATTTGACAGAAGAGGCCCATCAAGATTTAGATAAGGCAAAAGCTTTTATGAGAGTTATCTTTGAAGGAGTCGAGAATGAGCGAACAATAGATGGCGCATCAACTCTTGATGCGATTCATGCAATGCCAAGCGCGTTTAAATTGCTCAATCAAATGGTCGATGAGGGTGATAGAGATGCTCTGTATTTCTCAGGTGCACTTGAAGATTATTTGATTCCTGCGCTCAGGGTTGAAAGGCTTAAACAAGCAGCATTAAAAGGTCATCCCTTTGCTTTTGGTGTATTGAAATCATTTTTAGGCTATTATTATCTGACAGAGCTTGCGATTGCTGAGGTGCTGTTTTATCAAAATCCCCATAATCCAGAGGTTTTTACTTATTTAAAGAAGGGCGTTTTGGCATTTAATTCTGATGCGATTGACTTATTCTTGAAGGTGAAGGCAAGTGCAAAAGAGCTCCCTCCTGCTGGTCAGCTATTACTGGGTGTCTTGTTGATTCGAGGGTTTTATGTTGAGCATGATATATTCGGAATTAATTTATTAAGATTGGCTGCAGAAAACGGAGAGCATACCGCATCTCTTATTCTCGCTGAAGCCTACGGTTTTGGGTTCTTCCATTTTGATGGTGTTAAAATCGAAATTCTAGAAGATAGGCCTGCGGCTTTGACTTATTTGAATATGATTATTGGAAACGCAAGGCTACCGCTTGAGATGCAAGCAGAAGCTCATCGTGTCCGTGGGATGATTGCTTATACAGAAGAGCCAGAGACAAGAGATTTCGAAGTAGCGTTTCACAACTTTCGGATTGCAACGCATTTGGGGTCTGCAAAGGGTGAATATCTTTTAGGTCTTTGTTATTTGAGAGGAGATGGCATTCCAACTGATCCAGCACAAGGGTATATACACACAGCAAATGCTGCGCGTAAAGGCTCGAAAGAAGCAGTAGAATGGCTTATAGGTATAGCAGAGAGCGATAATAATCCTGGGGCTCAATTTGATTTAGGTCAGATTTTTACGACGCTTGAAGAGTATGATGCAGCCCTCCACTTTTATCAAATGGCGGCTGATCAGGGTTTCCCAAGAGCTTATGTGATGATGGCACAGATTTATGAAACACTTGAGGATGTTGATAAAGTGATGCCGCTTTATGAAAGAGCGGCAGATGAGCACTATTTGCCTGCGATGGAGCATGTGGCTGAATATTATTTCACAGGCTCAGAGGATGAGGAGCCGAATTATCATAAGGCCTATTTGCAATATCGCTTCTTATCGCTGAATCCTGAATTATCACCTGAGTATAGTTATCGCCTAGGATCTATATTGTTTCATGGTCTGGGACATGTGCTTAATGGAGTGCCTCGATACGCTGATGCTTTGCCTGCTTATAAAAGAGCTGCAAAAAGAGGACATGCTGCTGCACAATTTATGCTTGGTAGAATATACGATGAGGGGCATGGTACTGAGCGTGATCGTGAAAAAGCACTGAAATATTTAAGGCGTGCTGCAGAGCAAGGCCATGAAGAGGCGAGGATTCTATTGAACTTATTGACTCAACCGTGTCCTCCTGCTTAATTTTGATGCGCTCATCATTTTAGTTTAAAATGGGGCATGTCACCTTTATGATGGATAATGAGTGATTAAACATAATAAGGCAAAATTTCTTAAGTCGTCATTCAGAGCCACCTCCATAAGAGGTGGCGTGGAATCTCTCAAAAGTATCAAGTAACACTGCACTTATTTGTTCGCTCTGAGAGACTCCACGGGCTCTCATGAGAGAGCCCTCTGAGTGACGGTGGTAGAAAAATAAAGAGGTGGCCAATGGCAAGCTATTATTTAGTCGAACGCATTGAAGAGGCTTTTGAGCTTTCACAGGGCAATGCCTTAAGAGCAAGGCGCCTGATTGAAGAATGGTCGCGAACCGATCATAGATTGTTACATGAATTGGTTGAGCCTTATCTTGCTTCTATTATCGGAAAGCACATTCAGCCTTTTGCCTCAACGGCAACAAAGCCGCTCTCGGCGTCTAAAAAGGCAGCAAAGCCAAAGAAATTGACCGATGATCAATTATCGCTTTTATTACAGCGTTTGGATTCCCCTATTCAAGCGGAGGCTGGCTCAAAGGAAATTGATGTTTCGAAAAGTGCGAAGAAAATCAAGCCGATGGAATGGGGGGCTTATAAGAAGATCGGGCCGAACCGGACAAGCCATAGCGATCCTAAAAAGGGGTGAGGGAGTGTGGGATGTACTCACGTTCGTCATCGCGAGGCGCGACTTGTCGTGACGTGGCGATCTCCTTTTTAAGGCTATGAGATTGCCACGTCAGCCTTCGGCTTCCTCGCAATGACGTTTTTTCTTAAGTCTCCTTTCTGAAAAAAATGATTTTATTGTTAAAATTGGTTTAAAGAGATTCCCCTTTTGGGTGATTTGGTATATATTGACACAAAGAATTTATAAGATGAAGTGTTAGAGTTGCGTGAGGAGTTATCAAAATGACGAATAGTCCCAAATATATTTTTATTACAGGTGGTGTGTTATCTTCCCTCGGAAAAGGTTTGGCATCAGCAGCGTTAGGCGCTGTTTTACAAGAACGCGGATTTAAAGTCAGACTCAGAAAATTAGATCCCTACTTGAATGTTGATCCGGGAACCATGAGCCCTTACCAGCATGGTGAAGTTTATGTAACAGACGATGGCGCTGAAACAGATCTTGATTTAGGGCACTATGAGCGCTTTACTGGCGTTTCAGCACGTAAATCTGACAATATCACAACAGGTCGTATTTATGCAGAAGTGATTGCAAAAGAACGTCGTGGTGAGTATTTAGGCGCAACAGTTCAGGTCATTCCTCATATTACGGATGAAATTAAAGACTTTATTCGCTCTGACATTACGGATGAAGACTTTATTCTCTGTGAGATAGGCGGAACAGTTGGCGATATTGAAAGCCTTCCTTTCTTAGAAGCGATCCGTCAATTTAGCAATGAAGTGGGGCATGAAAACTCAATGTTCATCCACTTAACATTGCTTCCATACATTGCAACAGCCGGTGAGCTGAAAACAAAACCAACCCAGCATTCAGTCAAAGAGCTATTGTCTTTAGGAATTCAACCACATATTCTACTGTGCCGCAGTGATAGAGCCATTCCAGAAGGTGAGCGTCAGAAGATTGCTCTTTTCTGTAATGTGCGTCCTGAGCGTGTGATTGAAGCGCGCGATGTGGATAATATTTACAAGGTTCCAAAAAATTACCATATCCGTGGATTTGATGAACAAGTCTTAGGCCATTTCCATATGAAATCTCGCAGAGAGCCAAATTTTGCAAGATGGGATGAGATCGTTGATCGTACGAGCAATCCTAGGAATCAAGTTACAATCGGTGTGGTTGGTAAATATGTTGGGATGAAGGATGCTTACAAGTCTCTGGTTGAAGCATTGAGCCATGGCGGTATTCAAAATCATGCCCATGTAGAGCTCAAATGGATTGATTCTGAAGAAGTAACCCGTGAGAATGTCAAAGAAATGTGCCAGGGCGTTGATGGTATTTTGGTTCCCGGTGGGTTTGGAGAGCGTGGCGCTGATGGAAAGATTCGCGTGGCGCAATATGCCCGTGAGAATAAGATTCCTTATTTTGGTATTTGCTTTGGCCTTCAGATGGCGGTTATTGAAGCCGCACGCAATTTAGGGAATATGCCATCAGCCAATTCAAGTGAGTTCCAAGATGATCTAGTGAACCCAATCGTAGGTCTCATGACAGAATGGGAAAAAGAAGGCAAGATCGAAAAGCGGACCAAAGACTCTGATATGGGCGGGACAATGCGTTTGGGTCAATATGAATGTGCTCTTTTAAAGGGCAGTAAGGTTCGTGAGATCTATGGTCAAGATGTGATTTTTGAAAGACATCGTCATCGTTATGAAGTGAACTTAGATTTAGTCAAAAAATTAAATATTCCGAATCTCGTGATTTCAGGTCTTTCTCCTGATGGACTTCTGCCTGAAATTATGGAATATTCTGATCATCCATGGTTTATTGGGGTTCAGTTCCACCCAGAATTAAAATCAAGACCTTTTGAAGTGCATCCACTCTTTGGATCTTTCATTAAGGCATCTCTTGATCATGCAAAACAGTAAGTTCGAAGAATAGGAGATTCTCTCATGATGAAACGTGTAAAAGTTGGTTCCTTCTCAATTGCGAATGATTTGCCATTGGCGCTAATGGCTGGGCCTTGCGTGCTTGAATCACGCCAACATGCTCATGATATGATGGGTAAATTGGTTGAGATGACAAGTGAGTTTGGCATTCCCTTTATTTATAAGACATCTTTTGATAAAGCAAACAGAACATCTATCAAAAGTTCAAGAGGTCTTGGTCTTGATGAAGCACTTGATATTTTTGATGAATTGAAAAAATCTCATCATGTGCCAATTATGACAGACGTGCATTTGCCTGATCAATGTGCGGAAGTGGCAAAAGTTGTTGATGTGCTCCAAATTCCTGCCTTTTTGTGCCGTCAGACAGATTTGCTATTAGCAGCAGCTGGAACAGGCAAAGCCATTAACGTTAAAAAAGGACAGTTTTTAGCGCCTTGGGACATGCAGCAAGTGATTACAAAGATTGCAGATTCAGGAAATCAGAATGTCATGGTTTGTGAGAGAGGGAGCAGTTTCGGCTACAATACGCTTGTGACCGATATGCGCTCATTGCCAATTATGGAAGAGTTTGGTTATCCGGTTGTTTTTGATGCAACACACTCTGTGCAACAGCCAGGAGGACAAGGAACGAGCTCAGGTGGAGAAAGACGCTTTGCGCCAGTGCTCGCCAGAGCCGCAGTTGCCGTTGGGGTTGCTGCTGTTTTCATTGAAACTCACCAAGATCCAGATAAAGCCCCAAGTGACGGTCCGAACATGATCCCACTTCATGAGATGCCTTACCTGATTGAAACGCTCCTCAAGATCGATATGATCTCAAAAGAGATGAAAACAGGTCGCAAGGATACAATGTCAAAGGCTATATAAATCTTTGGGTAAGGACGTTCTTTAACAATTCAGTGACACATGCTCTATAAGATTGTGTCAGACAAAAGATAAAAAAAGAAAATCAGGGGAAGTAAAATGTCAGATATTATGAGCGTGTTTGGACGAGAAGTTCTAGACAGTCGAGGCAATCCAACAGTTGAAGTTGAAGTTGTCACCGAAGATGGCTCAATGGGACGTGCAATGGTTCCCTCTGGCGCATCGACAGGGGCTCATGAAGCTGCTGAATTGCGCGATGGCGATAAAAAGAGATTTCATGGTAAAGGCGTTTTAAAAGCCGTTGAATCTGTGAATGGTGAAATCGCTGATCTTTTATCTGGCATGAATGCGCTTGAGCAAAATCAGATCGATGAGATGATGTGCGCTCTTGATGGCACAGAAAATAAATCACGCCTTGGTGCAAATGCAATTTTGGGTGTGAGCCTTGCTTGCGCGCGCGCTGCTGCTGATTCAATTTCATTGCCGCTCTATCGTTATATTGGCGGCGTCTTAGCTCGTCGTTTGCCTGTGCCGATGATGAATATTCTGAATGGAGGCGCTCATGCAGATAACCCAATTGATATTCAAGAATTTATGATTATGCCAATTTCATGTGAGCGTATGACAGATGCTGTGCGTGTTGGCTCAGAGATCTTTCACTCTTTAAAAGCTGAACTGAAAAAAGCAGGTTACTCAACAAATGTTGGTGATGAAGGTGGTTTTGCGCCATCATTGCCCAATACAGAATCTGCACTTGATATGATCATGAAGGGTATTGAAGCTGCAGGCTATAAGCCAGGTGAAGATGTTGCTTTAGCGCTCGATGTTGCAGCAACTGAGTTTTACAAGAATGGGAAGTATCACCTTTCAGGTCTCAATAAGCCATATGGATCAGAGGAGATGGTTGCTTTTTATGAGCGCCTTTTGAAGTCTTATCCTATTGTGTCGATCGAAGATGGAATGGCTGAAGATGATTGGGATGGCTGGCAAGCCATGACCGAAGCCTTTGGCGAAGATGTGCAATTGGTCGGCGATGATTTATTTGTGACCAATACGAATCGGATTGCGATGGGAATTGAACGCGGCGTTGCCAATTCAGTTTTGATTAAGCCGAACCAAATTGGAACTTTGACTGAAACATTGCTTGCGGTTGAGATGGCGCATCGTAGTGGATATTCCACCATTATGTCACATCGTTCAGGTGAAACAGAAGATCATTACATTGCAGATTTGGCTGTTGCCATGAATTGTGGTCAGATCAAAACAGGTTCATTGGCAAGATCAGATCGGATTGCCAAATATAATCAATTGATTCGCATTGAAGAAGAATTGGGAACAGCTGCTGTTCTGTAAGAGCTAAGAAAAATCAGGGAGATTGAGTCAATGAATAGACGCAGGCGCAGTGGGTCCTTTGGTTTTTTCTTTTTTATATGTCTTTTCCTCTTTTTCTATTTTGGCTTTTATGCTCTATGGGGTCCCAGAGGCTATTTGAATTATCGTGAGAGGCTTGCTGAGGTTGAAGTCTTAGAGCAAGAGCATGATCATCTTGTTTTTAAAAGAGAAAAGCTTGAAAGGCGCGTGACTGCCTTGTCATCAAAGTCACTTGATCTTGATATGCTAGAAGAGCGTGCAAGACTCATGCTGAACTATAGTTATGAGAATGACTATGTCATTTATGGTGATTTGGATTAGGTTGCGTTTGGATTTTGGCGCTGTCCTAATACGTCACTCAGAGGGCCGTAAGGCCCGTGGAGTCTCTACAATTTAAAAATGAGCATTGAGATAGATTGTTGGTCTGATGAGATTCCACGCCACCTCTTAATGAGGTGGCTCTGAATGACGGGCTCTAGATATTCCTAAATTTTCATTTGATATTTATTGAGACACATGTTAGTTGTTACTCAACTTATATAAGGGGAGATTCAATGACTGGGCTAATAAATCATTTTCCAAGAGTAGAAAATTATGATCCAAAGACACAGATCTTAAGAAATCATCACACCTTCGTTATGGATTTAACGAACATGGAAGGCCGCATTTTAAGCACATTAAAGCTGCCAGAAAAATCCATTCTGGTTGAAAAAGGTGTTGTTCAATTAAGAGCTGGTTACTCTTACCCAGATCATTTAGATCTGATCTCTCTGCCTTTGAAACAGAGACATTCTTTATATAAGCATGATATTTCTGTTTTAACGGGGCTGACTCTGAAAGCTGAAGGGGGAGATTGGAAAGCTCAAGATGAGTTAGGGTCTTATTATTATGCTCATTTTGAGTCTGCAGAGGATATAAGTCGATCTCTGGATATGTATAAAAGATCAGCAGATCAAGGAAGCATTGATGCTTTAGATGCCTATGTTATGCTTGTGTTGAGTTGTAAGAGACTTCAAATGATGAAAGCTTCTGGTTCTAAGACTGAATTAGAGCCAGATTGTATAAAATTATCGAATTGTGTAGAGGGAGTGATGACACCCTCATATGAGGAGATCATTCCTCACATGACACGTTTAATGAATCAGGGTTATGGCGCCTATCATCAACAGATCGCCTTTTTGTATGATAAGGGTTGGGGGGTAGAGCGTGATGAATTTTTGGCATTGGTGCATTATATGTATTCACTTGCTTTTGTTGCCGCAGAGGAAGTCGATGCTCTGTTTGATGCTGAAGAAGAGTTTCAAGAGAGGCTCGTTACAACTTATTTGAAATTTTTTGATGATGAGCGTGAGGAAGAGTGGTTGCTCATTGATTATATTCAAGGATTTCAAAATGATGCGCTTCATGTTGATTATAAAGATTTGCTTGTTGAAGGGTTTGATTTTGAAAAGTTAGAGTTGCCTGAAAAAGTGCTTGTTACTTTTGTAATGACCTGTCTTAGGCAGCATGAAATTAGTTTTGAGTGGTTTCAAAAGATCTCTGAGGTAAGAAAGCATCCCTATATTCATTTAATGATGGGCGTGCACTTTGGGCAGTCAAAAGATGAGGTTATTCCTGCATTGGCTCATTCTTATTTTACCCATTTCCCGGATGAGGAGAATCTTTTTAATCTCACTCAATTGGCAGAAAATTTGAACAGACTCTCTGGTCCTGAGAGTGCCGTTCCTTATTTTGAGCGAGCAGCCGCGGTAGGATCGCAATTTGCTCAGCGTAGATTGACCGAGATTTACCGGAAGATAGGCGGGCAGGCTAACTACGGAATAGCCTTCAGTCATCTTAGCCGCCTTTCGATGGTTACGAATCCTGAAATGATTTACCTCCGGGGTAAGATGATTTTGAAAGGTCAAGGAACAGAGCAGGATGGAACTCAAGCGATGCAACTGATCCAAGAGGCAGCAGCTCTTGGAGATACAAAGGCGCAATATAGATTAGGAGATCTTTATAGGCAGCAAAATAATATTGATATGATGATCTATTGGTGGCTTAAGGCAGGTCTTGCGGGCCATAGGCTTGCAGCGCTGAGGTCTGGGTTATTTTTTCTTGCGCGTCTTGATCTAGAAAAAAGGGATGCATTGCTCGCAAGAATGAGTTTTGAGAGGGGATTTATAGAACCAGACCAAAAAATGCAAACCTTGTTGGATTTAGGCCTGAGGTCTGTCTTGTACTCCTGTGAATCGACTATAAATGAAAAGTCATTAGATGATCGAACAAGGGCTTTGATTGAGCTAACGGTTGCAGATATATATTATTTTATGGGGAAAATTTATAACAAAAGTGCTTTTCTGGATGAGGCTTTGATGCATTACGAAAAATCAAAAGCGCTTGGCAATCTAGATAATCTGTCATTTTTGGAAGAATGTCAGAGTTTGAAAAATGAGATGCTGGTAAAATAATAGTATTTATTTGATATTTGTTTGTTTTTCTGTTGTGTTTTATACTAAAAAAGTGTTTAATATAAT
Source organism: Alphaproteobacteria bacterium (assembly GCA_018063245.1). Taxonomy (NCBI): domain Bacteria; kingdom Pseudomonadati; phylum Pseudomonadota; class Alphaproteobacteria; species Alphaproteobacteria bacterium. The sequence goes on from JAGPBS010000041.1 coordinate 9,042, forward strand.
TAATTGACTTTTTTATTTTATTTTTATAAAAAGGAATTAATTATGACATTAACATCTTTATCAGCACAGCGTCCTCCTGTCGACTATATCGTCCTGCCGACTTTCCTGTGCGCTCCTAATCCTTCATCGGAAGCTCAACCAGTCGAGGCTCATCTGAATGTCGAAAAACGAACAAACCCATTTGAGGTTGTGGAGAGTGTAACACTTTTAGAAAGTCGTACGACTGTCTATGCGGACAGAAGAGCGCAGCTTGAAATTGCGTTCGATTGTTGTGATATAAATAACCCAATGGTTGATTTAAACAAGGGAATCGGGCTTTTGAAAAATCTAGCTCTGCAAGGTGAGAGCCAGGCATCAATGAAGCTCGGGCTCATTTACAGGCAAATGGAAGTCTCGGGCAAGAATTTGGTGAATGCTCTATTTTGGTTTCAGTATACAATGCGCATTAATCCTTTGCTTGACAGAGAATGCACAGAGGTTTGTCTTGAACTTTACCAGGAAATTGCCACGAAATATTGGGATGGAGAAAGCTCATTAAAATATTTATCCAGATTAGCGAACCAGAAGACGCCACTTGCTCAATATCTTTTAGCTTTTATTTATGATAAGGCAAAGCTTTTTAACATTCCGCCAAAGCCCCAAAAAGCCTTACGTTGGTATGAAGAATATGCCAAAGAAATGCAGCATGCTGATCTTTATTTCGATCTAGGCCGCAGGTATGTAAGTGGTGAGGGATGTTCAAAATCTGTTCACAAAGCGATTCGTTGTTTTGAGCAGGCAGAGTTGCTAGGGCATGAGCGAGCTCGTATTGAATTAGGCCTGATTTATTTTAATAATAAAAAGGAAAGAATGACAATGGCTCTTGGTTATTTGAATACAGAGCTTGATAAAAATGATCCTAGAGTCTTTTTTGCTTTCGGAGATATATATTTTATCGGTTTAGGGGTTGAAAAAGATAGGAGTAAAGCGATTGCTTATTATGAAGATGCTGCAAATAAAGGGCACGTAAAGGCGCAAACAAAATTGGGATGTGTGTATGCGGGAGATTTCGGTGGACCAGAAAATCTTCGTCAGGCAAGACATTGGTTTAAAGAAGCCGTAAAAGAAAACGACTGTTTGGCTCTCTATAAATTAGGTATTTTTTATTATAGTGGAAAAGGAGTCATAGACATTGATCTACTAAAAGCTTTCGACTATTTGTTCAGGCTTTCTAGTCATATTACAGATGAGTTCAGAGACGATTATCCTAAAATGACGGCTCATTTTGAATATGTGTTGGGCTTAATGTATTTTGAAGGTAGAGGAACAAATCAAAACCAAGATGAAGGTCTCAAGTGGTTTAGAAAAGCAAGCTCTCATGGACAGCGGCAGGCTAAAAATTATTTAAAGAGCCTTAAATTTTGAGGTTTATCCTCAAGTCATGATGATAGAATTGAGAAACGCTGATTTCTGTTGTATTCTTCTGTGAATAGGAAGAGGAATTGAGATGTCATCAGTAGAGAATCAATCTTACTCAGATTCAGAGGTTTATTCCCCAACGCAAACGACTAGCTCTTCGGATACCAGTTTTTCTGACGGGACTGACTTACTGATGAACAGGCGGACGAGTTCGTCTGAGCTTATTGAAACTGATTCAATCTCTCTTTCAAGCAGAGAATCTTCTTTTTTAGATGAAGATAATCCAAAAGCTGATTTGCAAGAGCTTATATCTCTCTTGAAGAAAGCTGCATTTGCGGGCGAGAGTATGGCTTCATTAAGACTCGGGCAAATTTATCAGAATATGGATGGAGCAGATAGAAGTGATATTTATGCTCTGTTTTGGTTCCAGCATGCAATGAGGATAAATCCTGAGCTGAGGTATGAGTATCGGGATGTTTGCACAAAGATCCGCCGTCAAATTGCAGACAGAATGTGCAATGGTATCGATTCATTTCAATCCTATTTAGACTTAGCAAAACAGAAAATCCCTATCGGGCGATATCTTGTTGGCCTTTCTTATGAAATGGGTTTATTTGAAGGTGTGCAAGTCAATTCTAAGAAAGCTTTTTCTTGTTATAAAAAACTGGGTCACGCTCTTAAAGAGGCTGATCTGTTTTTTGATTTAGGAAGACGGTATTTGAAGGGGATTGGCTGTAAGCAATCAGTTCGGAAAGCAATCTCCTGCTTTAAAGAAGCAGAAAACCTGAAACACGAGAGCGCCCGTGTTGAACTTGGTTTGATTTATTATCAAAAAGGAAATTACACACGCGCTATTGGTTATCTAGGTACTGAAGTTGACAAAGAAGATTCCAGAGTTCCCTTCACGATAGCTGAGATGTATTATGCGGGTTTGGGGTTTCCGAAAGATTATGGCAAAGCCATGGTTTATTATGAAAATGCCGCTCATGCTGATCATGTAGAATCACAAGTCATTTTGGGACGCATGTATGCAGGAGAATTTGGCGCTAAAGAAGATTTTACGCGCGCTTTTTTTTGGTTTACGAAGGCCGCAGAGCAGTTTGATATTGTTGCTCAATATAAATTAGCTGTTCTGTTTTATAACGGGCAGGGAGTCAAACAGAGCTTTTCAGAGGCCTTTAGGTTGTTATTCAGCCTTGCAAAACAGATAAATGTTGTGGGGAAAAAGGATTTAGCAGCGATTGATTTCGAGATAAAATCGAGTGTTGAATTTGTGTTAGGGCGTATGTATTTTGAAGGAAAAGGAGTCAGGCAAAGTCAAGATGAGGGTATAAAATGGCTTGCACAGGCAAGTGCTAAAGGGAATCGCTCGGCCCAATCCTACGCACGTAAAAAAGGAATGGCGTGATTCATTTAATTGCCTTGAAATAATTTTCTGATAATACTAGATTGAAGCTGAATCTGCCCATTTCACTAATTATATAGGAGTCTAAATTATGATGCATGTTACCTCTTCAAGTTCTTCAGAAACAACACTGGTCCCAGAGGTTAATGATAATCGCTCTGTATCAGGAGAAGAGGGGGTAAGAAGAAATCGCTCAGGCAGTGCTGATGACCTTGTTCCTGTTCAACGACTCTCGATCCATGAAAGAGAAGCTCTTATACTGACAAATTTGTTAGAACAGGCCGAAGCAGGTGATGCAGAAGCACAGTTTGAGCTTGCGGATAAATATTATAGTTGCCCTGAAGAAGAAAGAGATTATAAGCTTGCTCAAAAATGGTTTCGGGCCGCTGCAACGCAAAATCATAGTAGAGCACACTTGAAATTGGGTGAGCTTCATTTTGAACGTGCAAATTATGTGAAAGCAATGAAACATTTTAAGGGTGCATCTCAGTTCGGAGAGGTCACCTCTCGTTTAAAAATTGCTGAAATGTATGAGAGTGGTCTTGGCGTAAAAAGAAGCTATATCCAGGCTATTTTGTGGCTATTAAAGGCATCAGCCAGAAATCCTGCTTGTTATGATCCTGTTATTGATCAACAAAAAACAGAGGCTTTGCATCGTATTGAAGGTGCAATTAAAGCTCAACTTTTACAGGGTGATGATTCGGAGAAAAACCTATTACGCCATGCAAGAAAAGGCTCTCTTGAGGCTCAGTATCTTTTGGTATGGCATTACCGAATCGTTTTGAAGCCTAAAAAAGACCTGAGATGGCTCGAGAAAATTGCCGATAAGACCCAAGATCCTTCTATTTATATGGATCTCGCTGAAATTTACTTTAAAGGAGATTGTGTTAAACAAGATCAAAAAAAAGGAATGCTCTATTTAAAAAAGGCTGTAGACCTAGAGCATGTCGATGCATATGTGATGTTCGCTCAGATTCTTAGATCTAAAGGCGTGTTAACGGAGGCTCATCGTTATTATTTACTTGCAGCGGAACGCGGAGACAGAGAGGCTCAAAGCGAAATTGGCTTTATTTATGCCAATGGAGTCGGTATTCCTCGAGACTTAGAAAAGGCTCTTATTTGGATTCGGAAATCTGCTCAGCAAGGTTATGCGCCTGCTCAGCATAATTTAGGTGAGCTTTATGAGGGAGATCGAGGCATTCCAGCCGATTTAGTTGAGGCGCGCAAGTGGTATCTGAGTGCAGCCGAGCAAAATTTTGCACCATCAATGGCATGTTTGGCAGTTTGCTTTTATCAAGGTAAAGGCGGTTCTGTTGATCAAGCTGAGGCTCTCAAATATTACAAGCTTGTTTGTGAGTATGGTTTGGAGCGCAATAGTCAGATCGAAATTGAGAATGTCGCAAGTGCGCATTATATGGTTGGCCGCATGTTATTTGCAGGCCAAGGTGCGCCTATGAATGAGGCGGAGGGCCTCAAATATATCAAAAAATCACGTCAGTTAGGGTACCAAAGCGCCCATGATTTTTTGGTAGAAAAAGGATTGTAAAATGTGGTGTAAAAAGTTGCTTATCTATGTCGAAATAAGTTCGGCATGAGAAGATTGGGGTTTAATTTTTCAATTCGTTACCTATGTCTCCGGTCTGTACACCTTCGCAGGTGTGACAAGGAAGGGAGCAGGGAATCACTGTGTGACAAAGGAGAGGTGTTACTGTGTGATTTTTTCGATCTCTTTGCGGACCATTTTCAGAACCATGCGCGGTAGATTTTCATCGAGCCATTCTTTGAGCATTGGACGTAAGAGTTCTTTCACAACGCCTTCGAGCGTGTTTTCTTTATTGCCAAGTAAATTGATTTTGAGAGCCAGATCATGAAAGGCTTTGCCGGCAACTTCAGCTGATTGTTCTGATAGAAGAGGAGGCTCTTCAATGAGATCGATCTCTGCATCTAAGGAGTCATTTTTTTGTGCGACAATAGGTGCAGTTTCTGCTTGAATTGCAGGTGTTGTAGAGTTTGTCTCTGGTTTGGCTGCGATCTCAGGAACCACAATTGGCTCAGGAGTAACTGCCGTAGCAACAGGTGCTGGCGTAGGGACAGATGTTGGTTCTGGAGCAATAGGTGCAGTAGCAACGGGCTCTGGTGTTGGTGCGGTAGCAGCAGCGGGTTCGTTTGGAATTTCAGGCGCTTTGATAGCCGTTTCTGTGACGGCAGCAATGGTTTGTTCTTCAGCAGGAGAGATCAATTGGCCTTCTGTCAGATCAATGACATCTTCTTCAGCCAGAGTGGTTGCTCCTTCTGCAGTTGCTGCGGCGGGATCTTCCTCTTCTTCTGTGATGATTTTACGGATCGAAGCAAGAATCTCTTCCATCGAAGGTTCTTCTTGATTCCCTGTATCTAAAACTTCTGCAGCTTGTTCAGCCATTCTACCATCCTTAGAGCTTATACCAATCAGCATTTTAAAATTCTACTGCTTCGCTTCTTCATAGCTTACAAAAATTTTACAGATGAAAAAAGGACTTTTCGTTAACAGAGGCAAAATTATTTATTTTGGAATCTGCATGCCTGCAGAAAGCCAGTTATCTAAGCCACCTTCAAGGTTTAATGTATCAAAACCAATTGCTAATAAGAACTCTGACGCCTTGGCGCTTCGAATGCCTTTTGCACAAATGGTGATTAATGTTTTGTCTTGTCCGAGTTCGCCAACATTCTCTACGAGTTGGTCAAGAGGAATATTGATCGTTCCAGGTAAGTGAAAGTCTTCATATTCAGCGGGTGAGCGGACATCAATGTAATCATATTCGCTGTTAGGGCTTGAAAGAAGCTCATGTAAATCTTGTGGAGAAATGGTTTTGATCATCTTGTGACTTTCTATGCAGCAAAAGAAAATGATTTTGCTTTTTCAAAACCTGGGAGAATGATGGCCTCTGTTTCAAAAAGAGGAAGGCTTGAGAGATTATCACCATTTTTTTGATAAAGAGTTCCTTGGCAGAATTGATTTTTCTTTTGAAACAGGGTGATGAGGCGAGCGCCTTCGCCGAGTTGACTTGTGATGGTCTCTGGCAGTTCAGCAATAGCACCATCAATTAAAATGAGGTCGTAAGGTCCATGTTTTGGGCCGCCTTCAGTTAAGGGTGCTGTATGAAAACAGATATTGTGCAGTCCTGTTTTTTTAAGCGCTGTTGTAGCATGTGCGCTGAGGTCTTTATCATTTTCAAGAGCATGCACTTCTGTTGTGAGATGAGCAAGAATGGCAGCGCTATAGCCAGAAGCTGAGCCAATCACAAGCGCTTTATCAGTCTTTTGTGGGCTGGCCACTTGAATGAGTTTGGCCAAATTCATGGGCTCCATGAGTTGTCTGGTTGCGCTGAGCGCTATTTTAGATTCGCAATAGGCTTGTTTTTTATGGCCTGCAGGTACAAAATTTTCACGCGCAATTGTTGAAAAAGCTTCAAGAACGGCAGGGCTGATGATTTTATTTGGCTTCAACTGCCCTTCAATCATGTTAAGGCGCTGTGTTTGAAAGCTATGTTCGGAGATATGATTTTGCATGAGGTTGTCCTGTCAATGAGTTTGATTCATTGTACTCCATTTAAGAGTGAAACGAAATATTTTTTCTTTTCTCTTGACGCAAAGGACTTTAGACGATATTTATATAGGACATATTTCACATATGAATGGCGCGATGGCAGATTGGTTATGTAGCGGACTGCAAATCCGTTTAGTCCGGTTCGATTCCGGATCGTGCCTCCAACATAAGTTCCTCATTTATCCACATTATAGCAAGTCTTAATTCTTATCGAGATCCTTTAAGAGGTTATCGATATCTTCCATTTCATCTTCGCTGACTTCACCACTTGGCACTTCACTATCTTCTGGATCGCTTGCGAGCTCTTCCAAAAGCTGTCTTTCTTCATCACTAAAGCGAGATTTTTTGGTTTCAGATGTTGAAACTTCTGGTGGTGTGCTTGGCTCGACTTGAGGTGGTTTCTCCATTCTACCTACTTTTCTTGGATCAAGCGTGATTGTGCCTGAAGGCAGCGATTTCGCTAAATCTTCTAGGATTCTGAGTTGTTCTTCTACAGAAGTAGGCTGAGGATTATGACGAACTGATTTGACGAGATCTGATGCTTCGAACAGCAGTGCATCAAGTTCTTGCTGTTCAGTCGGGCGTATGTTATCAAGCATTTGATCTATTGCAGGGGTGCTTAATGGTTTTTTCCCTTCTTCTGCTTCCTCATTGATTTGTTCTGATAAATCCACAAACTTTTTCTCAAGTTCCTTGATGGTTTTTTTTAAGACCTTTTGTTTATCTTCAAGCTCTTGAGGGTTATTGATGCCTGTTGGGTCAAGTATTACTTTCTTGAGCTCTTCAGTAAGTTTTTCAAATTCACTCACAAGTGATAGAGCAACGGGATTACTCTTTGATTTCAATTTTTCAATAGATTTGAGCGTCGGTGTGACATAAAGGCTCATGATCGCTTTTTTCTGTTTTTCTATTGCTGCCGCGGCTTCAGGTCCTCCCATTATATCATTGCGAACGTTCTGTAAAAATTTCTCAAGATGCGCTTGATCTATTGGCTCATCAACAGCTTCAGACGGTCTTGTGCTTGTTGATGGTCTTTTAAGAGAATTGAGAAGGCTATCAAGAGTCTGTGTTGATGGCTCTGAGGCCAATGAAGGTCTTTCAGTGCCCGATGGCTTGCCTCTGCGACTATTGGCTAGATCATCTAATTGTGCAGTAAGTTCGTCAACTTTATTCATCATCGCATTTGGGGCGACTTGAACTGTATCTGATTCGTCTTCCACTGGTTGAGGCGCATATTTCTCTGGGTTTAAGATCTTATCACGCGTTTCTTCAATTTGATCTCGTAATAAGTCAATTTGATCGAGCATATCATCTTCATCAACGCCGCTTACTCTATTCATGTTGCGCATAATCTCTAGATGTAAATTTCCGAGATGTTCTTTGTCTTCGTGATCAGGAAGCGCATTGATTTCATGCTCAAGAGCTGCGAGTTGCTCCGCTGGTGTTTTGAGTCTTGGCGGTGCATCAGGATCGACTTCACCGATATTCACGATGTATTCTCTGATGACTGAAAGTGCACGTTCTTGATCATCATTTGATAAAAACGGATAGGTTTGTGCAACATCTCTGTAGGCGTCCATGACTTGTGCCCTTTTGGCAGGATCAGCAATACCATCAACAACTTGCTCAAGGGCATCAAATTGCTCTTGTCTTGTGCCTGTTGGCTGTGTCTGCGCTGCCTCTAACAGAAGAGCGTTGTCAATATAGGCTTCAATTAAATCAATTTCTTCATGCATATCGAGAAGATCATCAATATTATCAGGGTCAAGATGTGCAATATCTCTTGCATGTTCCTCTAGCTCTGATTCGTAATCGCTAATGAGTTCATCTCTATTCTGAATCAGATCAATTTTATTGAGGAGCATTGTTATTTTGTCAAGGAGTCCAATTTGGAGATCACTTTCAGGGGCTACAAGAGCATTCAGAACCTCATTTGATACGCGATCGATGGCTGTGCTAATGCGCCCAACCGATTGGCGTTGTGCCGCTGAAAGGCGCGGATTAGATAGGGTTTGTCTAATGACTGTTGAGACGGATCCTAACAGCCTGCTGACACGTTGAACGCTCTGACGTTTGTTTACATCATGAGATGCTTCATCTAACAGTCCGCTTACTGTAGCGCCTACACCGCCGAGTTCACCTAAAAGGTTATCAAGATCGTTCATTGCTGAAAAAGATGGTCTTGCGCTTGAGGGCCGCGCAACGGAAAGTCGTGAAGATCTTGGAACAGGGCCAAGTTCACTAAGCAAGGCATCGAGATCTTCCATGGCTGTTCGTGAAGCTCTCTGTACAAGATTAATCTGCTCTGCCGGATCAGCATTTTCAATGCCAAGCATTGCATCGATATCTGCAAAAATATCTTCTGCTGTTTCTTCTGGATTGCCAATCTCTGCTAAAATATCTTCTAATTCATTACGAGCATTTTTAACTTCTTGAACAGCAACATGTCTTTCCATCGGATGGAATGCCTCTGGCAGTCTCGGGAATGCGTACCAATTTAAGCGCTCTTTGCTTTCTGGCTGATATTTTGCAATACTATCCATATAGTCTTGAAGCAGAGCCATTTCTTCTGGTGTGTAGAGTTTTTTGATATGTTGATCCCGAAACTTTGCTAATTTTTTCATATCGTCATTGACTTCATTTTGGGCATCTGGATATAGCTTATTTTTGGCAAGCTCTGCATTGATTGATTGTTGCAGATCTTTAATCCTGTCCAGAACTGGCGTTTGCTGTATTCTTGCCTCAAGGTCTTTATCATCCAAAACAGCTCCAAGCTCAGGGCCTATTTTCGCTTGATTTTTGGCCGCTTCTATCTCCATACCGGGCACGTAGTGATGAGTTGGTTGTGTTGGATTTAACAGACGTTGCTTTTGCAGTCTTTCTTCCTCAAGTGCTTTTGTTTCAGCTGATTTGAAACGATCAGGCAAGGCTGGTGGTTTGACTGGCACAGAGCCTGTAGCCAATTCACCTTGATATTTCAGTAGAGCTATCATCAGATCGTTCAGATCACTCATATCATCTGGTGATGTTTCACCCAGCGTATAAAGGAGAAGTTCCGTGTCGTACGATTCGAGTGTCTTCATTGCGGATTCAATAGTATGAATCTGCTGTTCGAGGAGATATCTGTGATTTTCATTCGATGATCTCAAGATAGTGCCTCGTTTTTGCTCGATTATGTCAGAGAGCTGGGCTCGAACCTCTGTCATGACGGTCGAGATTTTTTTGAGTTTCTGAACGATGCGCTCTTCATACTTCTCGCGGTCGACAGACTTTGCTTGGAGCGCTCCCAAGAATTGGTCTTTGGGGCGAGATGCGCGTGCTGGCGGTTTTTTAAGTCTTTGTTGTGCGGATGCCAATTGACCAGGAGTGATCAGAGGCTTTCCTTGTTTTTCAACTGGTTTAGGGACTTTCTTTAACTCATTGAGAGTATTCATTAAAAGACTTGGTCTGATGGCTGGTTTCTTTTTACCCGCAGCTTCAGCAGCATTGAATCTGGCGGCACGGCTTTCTCTGAGTGTGTCTCCACCAAGACGCATTTGATTGCGTTTTGCTTCAATTTGTGCAGCCAACTGCTCCATTTCACGCTTTAATTGAACGCGAGATCTCCTTGGATTAGGTAAATTCGGTGGCGTTGGGATAAGAGGGCGGCTTACGCGACTCACACGGCTTTGTCTTGGTGATGGAGCTGGTGAGACGACAGGTGAAGGCTGTGTGCTGACTCTGTTTGAAGCTGATGGTCTCACTCTGAGGGGTGGCTCAGGTGAAGGGGCTGGGGATGGTCTGTTTTGAGTATCGTAAGGCTTGTCCTCCAGAGCCGCTAATTTTGCCATATATTTCTCTGTTCCAATGCCAAAGCGAGCAAGCAAAGCTTGGATTTGCTGAAATGTATCATTCAGCACTTGTTTTGCTTTTTCAAGAGCTGAGCGTTGTTCCTGCAGAACAGGATTTGGCTTTGCGGGAGAAAATGGTGGCTTTTTACTATCAACTGAGGGTTTTTGATCAGGTGCGGTCTGCTTCGCTTTTTCCTTCTCTTTTTGAATAATCTTTTCAATTTCGACAATGCGTTGTTTGGCTTCAAGATGAAGCTCCATTAGATGTCTGAGTTCTAACCTTGTGTGCATACGGAACGCTTCCAATTCCTGCGTGATTTCTGGTTTTGTAGGCCCTACAGATGGTTTTTTTGGAGGAGTTGGTTGTGGCCTGTGAACAGGTGCGCCTGGTTGAGCCGGCGGTTTTAATCCCGCTTGAGGACCAGGTTGAGCAGGTGGTTTTAACCCCGCTTGAGGGCCAGGTTGAGCAGGTGGTTTTAGTCCCGCTTGAGGGCCAGGTTGAGCCGGTGGTTTTGGTCCTGCTTGAGGACCAGGTTGAGTCGGTGGCTTTAGTCCTGCCTTTGGAGGTGCAGGATGTGGAGGTGAGACATCCGCAGGTGGCGGAGGAGGGACTTTAACGCCACCTTTTGGTGGTGCATGAGGGGCTGGTCCGCCTTTTGGGGGTGCGTGTGGAGGCTCATCCCTTGGTGGCGGAGGAGGGACTTTAACTCCACCTTTTGGCGGTGCATGAGGGGCTGGTCCGCCTTTTGGGGGTGCGTGTGGAGGCTCATCTCTTGGTGGCGGAGGAGGGACTTTAACTCCACCTTTTGGCGGTGCATGAGGAGCTGGTCCGCCTTTTGGGGGTGCGTGTGGAGGCTCATCCCTTGGTGGCGGAGGAGGGACTTTAACGCCACCTTTTGGCGGTGCATGAGGCGCTGGTCCACCTTTTGGGGGTGCGTGTGGAGGCTCAT
>JAGPBS010000042.1 GCA_018063245.1 Alphaproteobacteria bacterium
TAGATCAGATGGAAAAATACACTCCCGTAAATTTATACTCTAAGTTATAATCGAAAAAGTGTTACCTATGTCCCCGCACATTCGTTACCCATGTCTCCGGTCTGTACACTTTCGCAGGGATGACAAAATGAGGTAGGGCTACTTCTTAACCGGCCTTCTTTAATGATTCTGGTGATTTGGAGTGGGCTGATTCAATCGGATTGTTGATCAGATACTCAACAACGTCGGTGAAGTTCATTCCTTTAAGGGCAGCCTGTTCTGGTAGAAGAGAGATAGGCGTAAAGCCTGGCTGTGTATTGATCTCAAGGAAGTAGATTTTTGTGCCTGTTGGATCTGATTCATCATAGCGATAATCGCATCTTGAAATGCCATTGCATCCAAGAGCTGCATAGATTTTCTCTGAATCAGCCAAGAGACGTTTGGTGATGTCTTCTGGTAATTTCGCAGGTAGGATGTGCTCTGCAAATCCAGCAGTATACTTGGCTTCATAATCAAAATAAGTTTTATTTGGATAGCTGATTTCAGTCACAGTTAAAGCCTTTCCGCCAATCAGTCCAACGGTGAGTTCTCTGCCTGGAATAAACTTTTCAATGAGTGCTTTTTCCCCTAGAAGATCAATGTCCTTTTGTGTGTAGGTTTCAGCTGCATCAAAGATAATTTTAATGCCCATGGTTGAACCGTCAGCAATTGGTTTTGCAACATAAGGCGGCGTCATTGGATGAGCGGATAGAAGACTTTTGCTGTCAATAATCATACCAGGCGCAATAGAAATACCATTGCTTTGCGCCACTTGACGCGTGAGGTTTTTATCAAATGCAATAGCGGACGCTTTTGTATTTGAATGTGTATAAGGAATATCGAGAAGATCAAGGATCGCTTGGATTGTACCATCTTCACCGCCTGTACCATGGAGGGCATTAAAAACAACATCAGGGCGCGGACTCAATGCTTTGATAAGAGCATTCAAATCTTTGCTCACATCAATTTCTTTGACGGTATAACCTTTGGTTTTGAGTGATGCTGAGACAGCTTTACCACTGGTGAGAGACACTTCTCTTTCAAGGGACCATCCACCCATGAGTACTGCGATTGTTTTTGTCATTTTTTATCCTTTCTTGATTGAGAGTCATCTGCAAGAGTGTTTCCAATGATTTTAATTTCCCACATGAGCGGAATGCCGAGTTCTTCTAAAACGCGCTTTTGAATGGTATCGCCTAATGCTTCTATATCAGCGGCACTTGCATTCTGATCATTAACGATGAAGTTGCAGTGCAAATCAGAGAAATGAGCTCCGCCGACACGATAACCACGTCCACCTACTTTATCAATAAGCTGCCAGGCTTTGTGGCCCTCTGGGTTCCTGAAGGTAGATCCGCCAGTGCGTGTGTGGATGGGTTGTGTTAATTCACGCGCTTTGGTTATGTCATCCATCCGGGCCTTGATAATATCTGGAGAGCCTATTTTGGGGGCTCTGAAGCAGGCTTTTGTAATGAAAAGTGTTTGATCTTGGGCGATTGAGTGCCTGTAGGTAAATTCAAGTTGGTCTGGAGTGAGTCGATGGAGGGTGCCACTGCGATCAAATGCTTCTGCATAGAGTAAACAGTCTTTGATTTCAAGCCCATAGGCGCCTGCATTCATACAAATAGCCCCGCCTATGGTGCCTGGAATACCGGATAGAAATTCAAGTCCTTCCATCGATTGCATTAAGGCATATTTTGCGACATTGATATCGAGCGCAGCAGCCCCTGCTGTAATTTCATTTCGGTCAGAGTCGTGTGTGATTTCAGTAAAGCCTCGACCAAGACGAATGACAACACCTGGGATACCACCATCTCGGATCAGAAGGTTTGATGCAACACCAATGATGGTTATCGGAATGTCTTCTGGGCAATTTTTAAGGAAAAAAGCAAGATCGTCTGCATCCTCAGGCTTAAAGAAAACATCTGTTGCACCGCCAACACCAAACCAACTCATTGCAGAAAGCTCTGCATTTTCACGATACTTTCCTCGTGTTTGAGGAAGGCGATCTAAAAAAGACTGTGTTGATTGGTTAAGGTTCATTCTTGTCACTTAACTTGCAAGTTTTTTATTAGAGATATTTTTTGTATTGAGATATTTTTCGTATTGAGCTGGGAAATCATGCGCCCATTTTGTCACATTTCCTGCGCCAAAAAAGAGGATAAAGTCTCCTTCATCACAATGTGCTCCAACCAAAGCGGCTAGATCTGCAGGATTTGTAAAGCCTTGAACATGTTTGTGGCCATGCTGACGGAAGCCATCAATTAGTTTATCTTTTGTGATGCCTTTGATTGGATCTTCACTTGCTGCATAGATGTCAGAGACATAGACAAAGTCTGCTTCGTGACAACAGGTGCAAAACTCATCAAATAGAGCTGAGATGCGCGTATAGCGATGAGGTTCAATAATGGCATGAATTTTCTTTTTGGTTGCTTGTCGTGCTGCTTTTAGAACAGCTGCAATTTCAACGGGGTGATGGCCGTAATCATCAACGATTGTAACGCCACCCACTTTGCCTGTAATCGTGAAGCGACGTTTGACGCCAGAAAATTGAGCAAGAGCTGACTTGATTGTTTTATCGCTGAACTCAAGTTCTGTCGCAATCGCGATTGAAGCAAGTGCATTGAGGACATTGTGTGTTCCAAACATCGGAAGGTGAATGTCTTTGATGATATGATATTTATCTGCCTCGTTGGATGTTTTATCTAAAATATGCACATCAAAAACAAAACCATTTTCATCAGCTCTGATACGATCAGCCCTGACATCAGCTTGTGGGCTGAAGCCATAAGTGGTGATGCGGCGACCACGTATGCGTGAGATCATATTTTGAACCTCAGGGTGATCAACACAGAGAACAGCAAGCCCATAGAAAGGGATGTTATTGACAAAAGTATCAAAAGAGGACTTTAAATTGTCAAAATTACCGTAATGCTCTAAATGTTCTGGATCGATATTTGTGACAACCACGATTTGCGATGGGAGTGTTGTAAATGATCCATCAGACTCATCAGATTCAACCACCATCCAATCGCTTTTGCCAACCCAAGCATTTGTTTTTTGAGAATTGATAATGCCGCCATTGACAACGGTTGGGGCAAATTTTGCTTCATCAAGCATTTGAGCAACAAGAGCCGTTGTTGTTGTTTTACCGTGCGTGCCGCTGATTACAATCGAATTTTTAAGACGCATGAGTTCAGCAAGCATTTCAGCGCGTTTAATAATTGGGATGCGGTGAGCATTTGCAGCTTTGACCTCTGGATTTGTTTCGCGAACAGCTGAAGAAATGACGACAAGTTTTGCGCCTTCGATATTGCTTTCTTTTTGGCCAATAAAAATTTTAACGCCAAGATGAGCGAGGCGCTCTGTGTTGTAATTTGCATTCACATCACTGCCTTGAATTTGATAGCCGAGGTTGAAGAGAATTTCGGCAATGCCGCTCATGCCAATGCCGCCGATGCCTGTAAAATGGATGATGCCGATATCTTCTGGTTTTTTGAACATTTTTCTCTCACTATCTTCTTGTTATGCGATTTGATCCCTTCTTCATTAAAGCCTAAAAAGCTTGAAAAATCTAGAGAATTTTTAAGGCTTCCGCTTTCAGTAAATCTGCGGCGTTAGGATGTGCCCATCTTTGAGCCGCCTCTGCAGCTTTAGGAAGTGTTCCAGGTAGTGCAAAAAGTGCTTCAAGTCTTGTTGCAAGAGACCTGGGTGTGAGTGCATCTTCTGGCATAACCCATGCTGCACCGTATTTTTCAAGAATGCGAGCATTAGCAGCTTGATGGTCTTCAGCAGCTTTTGGGTAAGGAATGAGGATTGAAGGCCTGCCAGCACAGGTTAGTTCAGCAATTGTCGATGCGCCAGCGCGCGATATAACCAAATGGGCAGATGAGAGCAATTGCGGGACATTGCTAAAAAAGTCGCTCATCACATAGTGAATATTTGCCTTATCGAGAATGGTTTTGGCTTCTTTTTGATTTTCGGGACGGACCTGAATGGTTAAAAAGATGCGTTCCTTGTAATGTTGCGGTAGATAACTCATGGCTTCAGGAATAATATCTGAGAATATTTTGGCACCGAGACTGCCACCAAGAATGAGAAGATTGAGTGGTGAATTATTGTCGAGTGGATAGTATTTTTGTCCATGAAGACTTGCAATATCGTTCCGGACAGGCATGCCAGTATGTGCTGTTTTTGTGGCTACTTTGGGTGAGATACCCTCAGTATTTGGGAAGGAGACAGTGAGCTTATCAACAAATTGAGAAAGTTTGAGGTTCGCTTTGCCAAGAAATGAATTTTGTTCATGAATAAGAATCGGAATGCCCAAAACTCGAGCTGCGATGATGACTGGAACGGTTGGGTATCCCCCAAAACCTGCAACCATAGCTGGTTTGATTCTGATCATGTGATAAAGAGACTGTAGAAAACCAATACCAATGAGAATCAATCCTTTGAGTTTTGCAAAGATATTTCCACGTAAAGAGGCTGAAAAGACCCGGATCGCACTTTTAAAGCCCGTTTTTTTCCCCATGACCATGCCGCGTGGATCAGTTAAGAGAACATATTGGTAGCCATCTTCCTTGAGTTTTTCACCCAAAGTATGGGCAGGAAACATGTGCCCGCCTGTGCCGCCTGCGGTGAGGAATATGATTTTGTGTCGATCAATTTGCGTCATTCGAGCTTGCCCCTGTTATCACTTTGTATAGTATATTGATTTTTAGGTAAAAGTTCAACTGGATAAGCGGCCTTCATTGAAAAATAGAAGTGTCAACTCTAATTTTCAATGATAAATCAATCTTTGGTAGAGAACGATGCAGTAATTTAGATTAATCTGTCGGCAGTTTATGAAAGAGAGCTGTTAGATCTATTGAGCTGGAGACATATTCTGTTGAGTAAATTGACTCCTTAAGGCCATTTGCACTAATTATTGATAAGAAAAGATGCTTCTTTGTGCGCGTGACAGTTTTGAAGACTTTTAGCCGTTGCTTTAGTTGATCAGCAGATTTTTTATCAATAGTGTAAGGGGCGGAGGTGTACTTGATTTCACAGATAGTGATGCTGTCGTCATCTCTGTCAAAGAGTAGATCAATTTGGGCGCCGCGACTTTCATCAGTCTTTTCCGTCTGTTCCTGAATCTTCTTGCTAGGAGCATAGCGCCAAGTATAGGGTACCGCCGTTGGGCTGAGATCCAGGCCCTTACTGATTTGAGGGATGTGCTTATAGCAAAGCGATTCAAAAGCATACCCAATCCAACTGTTCCATGCGGGTGTGTTTTGAAGGTTTTTCCAATAACTGGACCTCATTCCTTGTTCTAAAAGCGAATCCTTAATGGGCTCAATCCAGCGGAAATAAAATAGGCTATATTCATCAATGAGCTTGTAGAAAATGCCTTTCTTTTTGTTTAGAAACGGTTTTAAACGAATAATAAAGCCAGCATTTTCAAGATCGGATAACCATTGTGTGATCCGTCCACCGCTCGAAATATGAGGGATGGATTTGATCAACTCTTCTTGTCCAATACCATAGGGGTGTTTGGATATAGTACGAGTGAGCTCAATATGAGTTTGCGATTCTTCAAAAAGCGTTGCATAGAGGTTTGAAAATTCTCTGATTAAGAAGCCATTATTTTTAAAGGCAAGTCGTTCAACATTTTGAGCTGCAGACAAGCCTGGTTCTATTTGAGACAGGTAGAAGGGAATACCCCCTAGGACCATGTACAGATGAACAATTTGATGTTCATTTAATTGTATTTTGCGCGATTTCAAATAGGCTGCTGTTTCATATAGATTAAAGGGCTGCAAGTGAATTGCCTTAGTCACACGATTATAAAGCCCACCCTTGTTATTGACGATATGTTTGAGAATCCACCCTGCAGATGAGCCGCAGATGATCAATTTAATGCGTGGATCGCGCGACCAATGATGGTTCCAATAATATTCTAATGTTTGCAGAAGGTTAGAATTGGGCGTGACAAGCCAGGGGAATTCATCAAAAAAGAGAATGATTTTTTTGTGAGGTGGCACATTTTGAATAGCGAGAGACAAAGTTTGGAGAGAGTCTCGCCAGGTCTCCTTAGTTTCTATGGGTGCGCCAGCGTAGAACGCTTTGCCAAGCTCTTGGGTGAAGTTGGAGATTTGATCCTGCAGGGATCCGTTTTTTGTGCCTGTCACATATAAGAAAATTGGTGCCTCTTTTATGATATGCTTATGGCTTGTAAAAAATTGGCGAACCAAAAAGGTTTTGCCGACTCGCCTTCGTCCATAGATGGCTATAAATTCAGCTTGTTGTGAATTAAAAGTCTTTTTGAGGGCTTCCTGTTCATGAATTCTACCTATGATTTCTTGTATTTTTGACATTTTCTTAAGCCTTTTTATATTATCCCGCCTGAGTCAAGGATATTCTAAAAGGCGGGATAATACAAGAAGTTTGTTCTATGGCGCCTGTGTGAGGTGGTTTCAATGAGGCGGGATAATACAATTTTTATGTCTATCTCGCCTTTTTATAAATTGTCTCCAAGAGTCGAGGTAGACAAGTAAATCTTCTACAAGGAGCGGAAATTTGACATTCTGGAATATAAAAATGCACAGACAAACAGAACTCCGCTCATGGTTGCAATCATGCCAGAAGCACTCAAAGCATGGGGCATTTTGAGGAGGATGGGGAGGAGAGATGCTGTTGCATATCCCAAAAGAGCAGCAAGAATACTAAAACAAATGCATAAAAACATTTGTGATCCGAATGAGCGGCTGAGGAGTTTGGCACTCGCTGCAGGGCAAATGATAAGGGCGACAACGACCATTGATCCCACAGCTTCAAAAGAAGCGATAATGGCAAGAGATAGAATAAAAATAAGGCCAAAGTGATAGAATTTTGGATTCAAGCCTATTGTATGACACCAACCGGAATCAAAGGTTGTGAGTTTGAGCTCTTTCCAGAAGAAGCTTACAAACAAAATAATTAAGGTGAAAACGCCGAGGAGCGTCATGATTTCTCTTGGAAAATTAGCCCATATGCTTGGGTCACCCAAATCAGCCCAATCCTTTGGACCTAGCCAGAAAATATATTCAATCTGGCCAAAAAGGACGCAGTCCAAATCAAGGTCAACTTTTTTGGCAGCGCTTTGAGCGATGAGTAAAACGCCTAAGGCAAAAAAGCTTGTATAAACAATGCCCATGATAGTGCCACTCTCGAGAATGGTTTTTTGGCGGAGCCTTTCAATCAAAAAAGCCGCTGTGAGAGCGCTGATGAGAGCACCTAAAAAGAGGGGGGCGACTTCTCTTGTACCAGAGAGAACAAAACCCATCACAATGCCAGGTAAAACAGAGTGGGCAAGGCTGTCACTGAGGAGGCTTTGTTTTCTGAGAACCAGGAAGTTACCCCCAATGCCGCAGGAGAGACAGACAAGCAAAGAAGCAATCATAGCCGGAAGATCAATCTGCAAGAATGAATCAAGTGAGATCATGAGATACCTCCTCACTTTGCAGGTTAATAATTTTAGGCTTTAGTAAATAGCTGATAAAAAAGAAACAGGAGAGAATTAAAACAATTGTTGCGCCTGTTGGTAAGTTGTTAAAGGTGGCAGAGAGAAGTGTTCCAATAATGCAGGCAAAACCACCCAAAAAACTTGCAAGATAGACAATTGGTTTTAAAGTGTGAAACCAGAGTCTTGCTGTTGCGCCTGGAATAATCAAGAGGGAGACAATGAGAAGCATGCCAACAGACTGGAGACCTGTCATCATTGTGATGGTGATGAGAAAGATGAGAAAGAGGTCTAGTTTTTCAAAGGAATAACCGATGCTTTTTGTAAAGAGACGATCAAAGCAAATCATCTGGAAAGATCTAAAGAAGACAGCGGATAAGCCAAGACAGAGAAAAGCAATTATCATGATTGAGATTGCTTCAATCTGTCTCATTGAGGCAGCTTGGCCAAAAATAAAATGTGTAAGGCCGCCTTGTTCGCTATTTGGCATGTGTTGAATAAGGCTTAAAAGCACCAAACCAACGCCAAAAAAGGAACTTAAAATGACACCGATAATGGTATTGCTGTCGAGCTTTGTTGATTTTTCAAGATATTGAATGAGGCCCATTGCAACAAGGCAAGAAATAAGAGCACCTCCCAGTAAGAGGGGTAATTTATAATGCAGAAACCAACTTGACGGTAAAAGCAAAAAGGCAAGAGCAAGTCCAGGCAATGTTGAATGGGAGAGAGCATCGCTTACAAGTGCTTTCTTGCGTAAGATCAAAAAACTGCCTAAGACGCCTGAACTCATGCCAAGACACAAAGTGCTTATCATCACAATGAGTGTATTATAAGATGTTTTTTCAAAAACAAGGTGAATGAGATCAGCCATGGAGCGTTGCTTTTTTTGAGACAGGTTGAGTGTCGGTATTCTTTGGGAAATGATGCTCATAGGCTTCAGTTAAATGAAGTGGTGTAAGCGCTTCATTTATAGGACCATATGCGATCATTTTTTTATTCAAGAGAATGACTTCATCAAAATAAGTTGGGGCTGATTGCAGATCGTGATGAACGCAGAAAATTGATTTTCCTTGATCACGTAATTTACGCAACAGGGCCATAATGAGCTCTTCACTTTTGGCATCGATACCGGCTAAGGGTTCATCTAAAAACATAATTTGAGCCTCTTGCGCTAAAGCACGGGCGATGATCATTCTTTGCTTTTGACCACCAGAAAGTTCATTGATTTGACGGTTTTTATAAGCGTACAAAGAGACTTGTTTTAAAGCTTCGTTGACCATGTGGTGATCTTGCTTAGTGAAGCTTTTAAAAAGCCCTCTGTGTTGATAGCGCCCCATTAAAACAACTTCTTCGACAGTAATCGGGAAGTACCAATCAAATTCTGTTTGTTGAGGGATGTAGCTCATTTGCGATAAAATAGTTTCAGGCTTTTGATTCAGGAGATGGATTGTTCCTTTCTCATGAGGAATAAGTCCAAAGATCGTTTTGATGAGGGTTGATTTTCCTGCCCCGTTCGGACCGATAATAGCAGTTAATTTTCCTGTTGGACAAGTGAGAGAGATATCATCAAGAACCAAGTTGTGGTTGTATTTAACAGAGAGATTTTTAAGTGAGAGAGCTGGTATAGTCATCATTCAATCATTTCTGTTGTAAGGATTTTGAAGTCGATTTCGCAAGACGTGTTTTAGAAAAGCCAGCGGATGGAACGTACCCCCCTAAAGCTGTAACAATTGTTGACATATTGTGTTCCATCATTCCAATATAAGTGCCAACTGGACTATCGGATGGACCCATTGCATCAGAATAGAGGGAGCCTCCAATTTTTAAAGGATGTCCTGTTGATTGCACACCTTCAATTAATGCTTTGATGCTACGGTCAGAGATGCTTGTTTCAATAAAAATTGCTTTGATTTTTTTATCAATGATCAGAGAGACGAGCTGGTTGATATGGTTCAAGCCTGTTTCAGAATCAGTGCTGATACCTTGTAGTCCAATGACTTCAATGCCGTAGCTGTGTCCTAAATAATTAAAGGCGTCATGAGCCGTAATCAGAATACGATTGTCTTTAGGAATTGTTTTTACAATTTGAGTTAAATAATGGTGGAGTTCATTTAAGGTTTGCGCATAAGTTTTGGCATTCTTTGTGTAAATTGAACATCCTTTAGGATCATAGGTGCAGAGCTTGTCAGCGAGTTTAAGAGTGGCTTCACGCCAGAGTAATACATTGTTCCAGATGTGGGGATCATATTGATTGAAGCTCTGATTATCTGGGTGCAAGAGATAAGATGGGCTGATCAAATCACCAATGGCATATATGGGCTTTTCATTTTGGCTAATGAGTCGATCAAAGACAACTTCCATCTTGCCTTCTAAAAAAAGTCCATTGTAAACAATCATATCTGCATTGAGTAAAAGGGCGATGTCTGTACGAGTTAACCGATAGAGATGTGGGTCAATTTGAGGACCCAAAATTGATGTAACAGTTGCCCGATTGCCGACAATATTTTTCAGTAAATCGCCGATTTGTGTTGTGGTTGCAACAATATGGTAGGGTTTATCTTGAGAGCCTTGAAACTTGTTATCTGGATGATCTGCCTTGGAGATACTCGAGGTCAACATAACACATGACATGAAACCTAGAAAAAGGATTCCTTGATAGAGGCGATAGATAAAATGAGCGATCTTGGACATGTTATATTTTTAGATTTAGAAGTTGATATTGAGAATCATTATCAACTGGACAGATGATTCTGTCAATGAGAATAATTCTCATTTACAAAAACATTTCTTTTTAAGAGGCGAGTTGTTTGATGGTTTCAGTTTGTTGTGAAAATTCAATTTTGATATGTAATGTTTGATTTGTATAGGACATTAAAATTTTGCCTTGGTGCAGTTCAATGAGGTCATTTGCGAGGGTGAAATTCACATTATCAGTCAAATATTCAAGGAGTTCATTTTCATCATCAGGAACTGGAGCGGCCTCTAATTCTTTAGTGAGGGTTTTTAAATCTAATGGGCACGAGAGAGCAAAAATTAAATTTTGATCATTCGCTTTTTTGACATCGAGTGTAACAGGTGCATTTTTCTTTTTGATGTCCGAGAGATGTAAAAAGAGACTGAATAAGATCTGGCGGATGCGTTCTGCATCAAGTGCAAAAGTCGTTACACCTTTTGCAATTGCGATTTTTAAATTGATTTTTGATTGCGATGAATCAAGATGGAGTCTAACCTCATTTAAAAGGGTTGGGACAGAAATTTCAGTGAGCGTTAAATTTAATTTGTTGGCTTCAATAGATGTTAGGTTCAAGATGTTTTGGATAGAGTGTAGAATTTTTTGACTTTCTTCTCTGATGAGTTGGAGATATTCCCGTTGTTTTTCATTCAAGGCTCCAAGATATTGAGCTTCTAGAATTTCAGAAAAGCCCATGATTGAATTGAGCGGCATTTTTAAATTCAAGGATGCTGCTGCAATAAATTCTGATTTAAATTGATCTGTTTCCTTGAGGGCCGCATTTTTTTCTTTTAAGTTTTGTGCTGCCATGACGCTATCTGTTATATCTAAGAATGTATTCAAGTTAGCGCCATCTGGTAAGGGAACAACAGAAAAACGTATGATGCGTGAGCCGTCAAGTTTGAGTGTTCCTGTGTGCTGATGTCTTTCAAGAGCAAGAGAAATCAAAGTTTGAGACAACTTCTCTTTTGATTTTACTTTTTTGCCAAAAATATGTGAGGCAATGATTTGTGAGATTTTTTGCACATGTGTATTTTCAATAAAATCAGTTTCTTCAAGCTTGAAAATGTCACAATAAGCAGGATTACAGAGTTTGAGTAAGCCATCTGATCCAAAAACGGCAATACCTTCAGCCATATTATTGAGTGTTTCGCGCTGGACAGCTTGTAGAATTTGATATCTACCTTCCATAGATAGATTGGTTGTGACATCGCTTTGGATAAAGATAAGGCCTCCGTAAGGGTGAGGAACAATTGTACTATGGAAAACACGGCCATCAGGGAGATAAAACATATCTTCATGCGGTTCAATCAGAGATGTAAAGAGGCGAATCCGATGTTCTCTGAATTCTTGGAAACTTGTGTGATCTGGTAATCTTTTACGGATGCGGATATCTTCAATCACTTGTAAATAAGGTGGCCTTTGTTCGAGCCATTCACTGTTGAGTTGCCAAAGCTGCGCATAGGCTTGATTGCAGAAATCAAGTTTTGTATCTGGTCCGTAAATTCCAATTGCAATATTAAGCGTTTCAAAGAGTTTTTGTTGACCCGCAACATGACGATTGAGGAGTGTTTTATAAGATTCTCTTTCTGTGACATCTGTCACAAAACCAAGGTAGAAATTTCCATCCTGGATCTGGTCATCAAATAAGACGGCATTTTCATCTTTTAAAGGGATGCCTTTGAATTGATATTTCTTATATTGACCATTGACATTGACATTGATAATTTTGTTTTGATTTTGCTCATCTGCAAGAGGGCCGATGAGATGGACATACTCCCCGATGTTTTTTTCAATCTCAGCTAAAAGATCTGCATCATATAGGTCATTTTTTGTTGATCCTTGATCATAAAGCTCTTTGTAAGCTTTATTAGACCAGCGTACTTGCCCTAAAGTATTTTCGAGCCAAATCGGTATAGAGAATTCTTCAAGCAAAGTTTGCCATAATTTAAGCTCGAGCTTCACATCTTGAATGATTTTTCTGAGTTGGTCTTGTTCAATGACGGTATCCGTATTTTCATGAATGATGATAATCGGGTAAGTGCGGTTTGGCCCTGCAAAAGTGCCTTTGATTTTGTAATAAGGTTGATGAGAATGAGATGGAACCCCAATGCCATTGAGCAAAAATGGTTTGTTTGAGTTGAGTAATTTTTTTTCATACGTGATGTAGTCTTGGTATGATTCGGGCGTAAGATTCTTCTTGAGCCATTCAACGTGTTTGCCGTCTGTGATAAGAAAATAATGAAGGCAGCTGGTGTTGATGATTTTTTCTAGATTCGTTTGAGTATGATGTGCATCAATAATTTCTTTGTTTTTTGCTTTAATTTTTTGAGTTAGGTGATAAATACAATAGAGCATGCCTGAGAGTAGACATAAAAAGAAGGTGTTTTGATAAAGCAGAAGCGATGAAAATAAATCTTGGATATGGTCAAAAGTAATGATTGTGAAATAATAATTAAGATATATAGCGAGAAGAAAAATGAAACTCGTAATGAGAACAAAAATTGGGAAATTTTTGATTGGAATTTCTTTCAAACTAGATCTGCCTTTTTATTTTTTTTGAAGTGCAAGCTCCTTATGTTATGCCTGTAATTCCAAAAAAAATCTAGCCCCAATTTGAGGCTAGATTAAAAAAGATAGATATTCGCCTTATTTTCCTTTAGAGGTGATGTGTCTGTAAGACCAAAATCCGATCGCAAAAATCAGCAAGGCTGCTAAAATATTTGCTGTTGGTGTAAAGGATGCAGGCATTAGTGCTAAAGGCGTTTGGCTACCTGTTGAGACAATCAAAATTGCCATCAGAATACCAATGAGTGATTCTCCAACAATAAAACCTGATGCGATGAGCATTCCTTTTTTCTCAGACACTTTAACGTAAGTTTCTTTGTCGTTTGCAGATGCTATCTTTTTTGCATTGCTTGCGATTCTGCGATTGACAATCCATGAGAAAAGACTTCCAAGGAATAAAGGCATGCCAATTGTGAATGGAAGGTAGATTCCCATGCCAACGCCCAAAACAGGGATAGAGTATTTAGGGTTTTTTGAGGTTAGGAACATATCTAAAATGATAAAGAAAACAGCAACGCCCATTCCGATTTGAATCATTGGCCAGTTTAGATTGTCATTAAAGATAGCTTGAATCAAAACAGCTGCTAAGTTTGCTTGAGGTGCTGCCAAGGCAACAGAAGGATCCATGTCAGCACGTGGAATGGCTCCTACAAATCCGTAAGCTTCATGGAGTAAGTTTAAGATTGGCGGAATCACGATAGCGCCAATAATAACACCAATCACCAAGGCAAGCTGCTGTTTGTAAGGTGTTGCTTGAACCAATTGTCCCGTTTTTAAATCTTGTAAGTTATCATTTGCAATACAAGCAATGCTTAGAACAACGGACGATACAAAAAGGATGAGTCCCATAAGACCTTTCATATTGTTCGATCCTGGAATCATCAAGTTTTCTTTGCCTACAAACCAGTAAAGTAGGAAGCTTAAACAGAGAATACAAGTGATGGATAGGCCTGAGATTGGTGAGTTTGAAGACCCTGCAAGTCCTGCCATATAACCTGCGGCTGCTGAGAGTAAGAATCCAAAAATGAATGTGAACACAGTACAGATCAAAAGGATTTGAATGATCATGATACCGCTTAAAGCCAGCGGTTCTTCAAGAAGAGTTGACTTAAACATATGGAATAGAGGAATCATAAGAATAAGAGACACAAGAATCACATAGTGAATTGGTAGGTCAAAATCTGTTCTTTTGATCGCACTATAAGAACTCTTTTTAACAGTTTGCATTTGAACAAATGAAGATTTAAGACCTTTAGCGATTGGTTTCATCAAAATAACCAATGTCCAAAGTGCGGCAACAGCCATTGCACCCACGCCGATGAATCGGATATCTTTCGCCCAGAAGCCATAAGCTGCTTTCATGAGTTCTTCACCAGAGAGAGATGGGTCAACCACAAACATAGCGGGTAAAGCAATCAGCCAAGCAATCGCTGTACCAATTAAGAATGAGATACCTGCATTCATACCAGCCAAATAACCAGCAGCGATAATCGCAATTGTAACACCTGTACCCATACCAAAGATACGGCCATTAAGATTGAACCAAACAGAGACTTCTTCGCCAATGAATTTAAAGCCATCTTGAAGAATTTTAAAGACAGCGCCAACGCCTGTTCCAATAACGAGTTCAGTAATCCCTTTAGAGCCATGTTCGATATCGGTTGGATCAGTATCGTGAGCTAATTTCTCTTCATCAAGCTGACGGCTACCAACTTTCAAAATTTCAGCTGCAGCAACGCCTTCAGGGAATCGTAAGTCACTTTCGACGATCATAGCTCTACGGAGCGGAATACTGAACATGACACCAAGGGTTCCACCAGTGACGCAAATGCCAAGTGTATACCAATAGTCAAAACCTGCCCAGTAGCCTGTAATCAGAAGCGCAGGCAGTACAAAGATAACAGCTGTGAGAGTTCCGGCAGAGGAAACAATGGTTTGAACAATGTTGTTTTCAAGGATGTTGTTATCTTTAAAAGATCTGAAGATTGCCATTGAAATCACAGCTGCGGGAATTGAGCTGGCAATTGAAAGACCGACTTTTAGAGAAAGGTATAAGTTTGAAGCTGTAAAGGTTGCTGTGGCAATAAGGCCTAATAGGACAGCTCTTAGCGTAAATTCGCGCGCATTCTTATAAATATCAATATCTGAATTTGATTGGTTACTCATGATCTCTCATCCGTTTGTAATGTTTGGT
The DNA here is from genome assembly GCA_018063245.1 of Alphaproteobacteria bacterium. Lineage (NCBI taxonomy): Bacteria > Pseudomonadati > Pseudomonadota > Alphaproteobacteria > Alphaproteobacteria bacterium. The sequence goes on from JAGPBS010000042.1 coordinate 14,992, forward strand.
ATAATGAACGTAACTAATAGATTTACAAAATTATTTTTTAGAAATCTACTTAAAAATGAAATGAGCCTTGATTTTTATTTTCAAAGATGCATAAATGAAAATATCAATTGAATTGCCTACACTCTAAGGAAGTAAAATGTCTCAAGCTATTTCGCAGAAGTTTAATCACCATCCCCGGGGTCTTTATTATTTGTTTTTCGCAGAATTGTGGGAAAGATTTAGCTACTATGGAATGAGAGCCTTATTGGTTCTCTATATGGTCAATGAATTAAAGTTTAAAGATGCAAGAGCCTACAGCATCATGGCGGCCTATGCAGCTTTAGCCTATACAACGCCCATTATTGGTGGTTTCATCGCTGACCATTTCTTAGGAAATCGCAGAGCCATCATCGCAGGGGGTATTTTTATTGCGATTGGTCATGCTTGTCTTGCGATTGATGGCATGTTGTTTTTTTATTTTGGTCTTGCTTTTATTATTGCGGGAACAGGACTTTTTAAAGCCAATGTATCAACGCTTGTTGGTCAATTGTATCAAGAGGGGGATCCGCGTCGTGATGCTGGTTTTACAATCTTTTACATGGGCATTAATCTTGGTGGTTTGCTAGCGCCGCTTGCTTGTGGTTATGTTGGTCAGAAATACGGCTGGCATGCGGGATTTGGGCTAGCGTCATTTGGAATGTTGTTAGGGATTGTTACTTTTTTCAAAGGAATACCTTCTTTAGGGTCTGCAGGTGCAGCGCCTAATGTTCAATCTTTAAGAAAAAGTACCTTGGTTGGCTTTTCAAAAGAACAACTTATCTATATTGCTGCTATCTTTTCTGTGCCCATCTTTGCTTATCTTGTGAATCAGGATCATATTTTTGATGTGATTTTAAAGGTAATCGGGATCGCTGTTTTTGCTTATGTGATTTTTTTATCGCTGACGGAATTTAAAGACCATAAGGCAGCGCTTTATGTGATTTTGACAATGATGTTTTTTCATACGGCCTTTTTTGCCATATTTGAGCAGGCTTTTAGTTCATTGACTTTGTTTACAGATCGTGTTGTGGATCGGGCTGTTTTTGGTGTTACGCTTGAAACAGCGCAATTCCAGTTCTTTAATTCAGCTTTTATCATTTTACTTGGGCCGGTATTTGCCTGGTTATGGATTTTTTTGGGAAAAAGACACCAAGAGCCTTATACGCCAATTAAATTTTGCTTTGGCCTTATCTTGCTTGGTTTGGGTTTTGGCGCCTTTATTATGGGCGTCCGAGAAACTGAGCCAGGGCAATTGATCTCGGGCTATTGGCTTGTTTTAGGATATTTGCTTCATTCAATGGGTGAGCTTTGTATCTCTCCTGTTGGTCTATCGATGGTGACGAAATTGGCTCCGAGATCGATTGGTAGTTTGATGATGGGGATTTGGTTTCTCTCCATTGCTTTCGGAGAAAATTTAGCAGGCGTCTTTGCAAAATTAGCTGTGGTGGAAACAGGTGAGGGTGAGGCAATAGATGTTGTTGGTGCTGCGCTGGTTTATGGTCATGCTTTTGAAATTGTAATGTATATTGCTTTTGCCGCAGCCTTGTTTGTTTTGTGCCTATCTCCACTAATGAAGCCAGTGTTTGTAAAAGTTGATAAGATGCAAAGGGATTTTGCTGATCAAAAATGATAAAAGAATAAACGAAAAGGTGTTTTGTGTCGAATCATATTAAATTGCTTTTATTAGCGACGCTTATTGCGGGTTCGTCATGGATCATGGTTCCGACTCAAATTTCTTCTATGCCATATTCTCTTTCGATTGGATATAGATTTATAATCGCAGGTTCTCTTATTTTGCTTTATTGTATGAAGACAAAGGTCTTTAGCAAGATTTCTTTGAGTGGACATTTGTTGTTGATGTTTCAAGGGCTATGCATGTATTGTTTAGCGCATTCATTAAGTTACAACGCAACAGCTTATATGCCAACCGGTGTCATTGCTTTATTTTTAGCTTTTACAATTGTTCCGAATACAATTCTTGGGACAATTATCTCTGGTGATAAATTAACTTTACAGTTTCTAAAGGGCTCTTTTGTGAGTTTAATTGGAATTGTACTTGTTTTTTATAATGATCTAAATAAGGTCAGTCCTGATATCTTATCGATGATTGGCTTCTCACTGGTTGTGGGAGCGATGTTTGTTTCTTCTGTTGGAACTGTATTATCGAAAGTAATGATGAGAAGAGAAAATTATCCAATTATGCTTATCAATGGTTTTGCAATGCTATATGGCGGTGTTTTTAGCATTTTAAAACACTTTATGATGGGTGGTTCTTTGGTGTTTGACTTTTCGTACTCTTATGTTCTGCCGCTTATATATCTGTCCGTTATTGTAACGCCACTTGTGTTTGGCATTTACTTAAAGCTTGCAAAAGAAGTGAGTGCAGGGTTTGCTGGATATATTTGGTTGTTTACGCCCGTTTTAGCGCTAAACTTGTCAATTTTCTTTGAGGATTTTGAGTGGACGATCTACTCACTGACAGGAACTATATTGGTTGTTATGGGTGGATTGCTCAGCTCAAAAAAAGAGCGCAAGAAATTGTTGAAACAATCATCCCATCATCCGGCGGGATTGTAGAGCGAGCGAGAGCGTTCCATCATCTAAGTAATCAAGTTCTCCACCAACAGGGACGCCATGAGAGAGTTTTGTGACTTTGAGTTGATATGATTCAAGGAGATGAGCAATATAATGAGACGTTGTCTGTCCATTCATCGTTGCGCTGAGGGCAATAATCACTTCTTGAATTTGCCCATTTGATTGCTGTAAGCGTTGTTCGAGGATGTTAAGTCTTAGGTTTTCTGGTCTGATACCATCGAGCGGAGATAAAACACCACCAAGAACATGATAAAGGCCTTTGTATGAGCCTGTGCGCTCAAGTGCCCAGAGGTCTCCGACTGTTTCAATAATACATAAGGTTGACTGATCACGCTTATCATCTTGGCAGAGACTGCAAGGAGTTTGCGTATCTTGATTGCCACAAAGAGGGCAGGCGACAATTTTTTCAGCAACTTCTTGAAAAGAGGCCAGTAGAGGGAGCATGAGCTTTTCTTTGTCTTGTAAAAGATAAAGAGCAGCTCTGCGGGCAGAACGAGGACCAAGACCTGGCATTCTGCCGAGCAATTTGATAAATTTTTCGAGCTCTTGACTGGCCATTAGATTTATTCAGGTAATGAAAGCCCGTCAGGGAGTTGCATGCCTGACATGATTTGTTTTGTTTTTTCTTGAACCAATTGGTCAACTTTGTTTTTTGCATTGTTTGTTGCTGCAACGATAAGATCTTCGAGTGTTTCTTTGTCATCAGCTGAAATGATAGATGCATCGATCTCAATTTTTGTCATCTCGCCCTTGCCATTGAGGGTTGCTTTAACCATGCCACCGCCAGATTCAGCAGTGATGGTTGAATTTTTGAGATCATCTTGCAGAGTTGCCATTTTCTTTTGCATCTCTTGAGCTTGTTTCATTAAATTTGCGATATTTTTCATGTTCATCCCTCGTTGATATCTATTAGCATTATTGATGTTGGAAACACATTTTACCTTGAAAGTTTCAAAAAGCCTACTGCTATTTTTAAGAGGCTTGTTTTGTATGAATCCCATTAATTGTGGCCCCAGATAATTGCGTTAGAAGAATCTGTGCAATGGGGTGATTGGCAGCTTGCAGGTGCTGGTCTTTTTTACGATTGACGTCTGTTTCGCTGAGGCTTGGTTTTCCAGATTTTTTGGATTGGATCAAAGTCCAGTTCATATCTGTCCATTTTTTCAAACAAGAGCTAATCTTTTGCAAAGTAGAGCTTGAGATCTCTGTTTTTGCATGAAATTCAAAATACCCAGATTTAACTTCGACAGGCTGAATTTGTGTGTAAAGAAGGCCATAAAGTGTCATCTCCCCATTTTCTGAAAAGAGGTGGACCAGTTTGTTAAAGTCATAATCAGTTTCAGCGATTTTTTTTGGCGCACTTGGTTCTGGCGGAGGCGTATCAGATTCTATTTTTTGGGCGTTATTTTGGATTGCAATTTGGAATTATATAGCACAAATAATTCTTTTGATTGTTGCAGCAATAGTATCAACTATATTAACTAATATCGCAATGGCTTATAT
>JAGPBS010000043.1 GCA_018063245.1 Alphaproteobacteria bacterium
GATCATATTGATGTACGCCGGATGCTTGCTGAGATGAAAACAATGATCGATGCAAGCCGTGGTATTCTATATTTGGCAGGTCACTATATGGATAAGAGCTTCCATGCACCAGATGAAGCAGAGCGACAAAAAGCTGATGCTTATGTGCAGTTTTTAACGCCTATTGTGAAGGTGGTTGGAACAGAAACAGGCTCTCGCGTGTCTGATCTTGGTATTCAAATTCATGGTGGTATGGGTGTGATTCAAGAAACTGGTGCAGCGCAGTATCTTCTGGATGTCCGCGTGACTGAGATATATGAAGGCACAAGTGGCATTCAAGCTGCTGACTTTGCTTTTAGAAAGACGGCACGTGATAAAGGAGCCGTTGCTTACTCTTTTATTGATGATATGTCGAATTTTGCGTATCAACTTAAAGCAGAGCCTCAGCTTTCTGAGGCCTCACAAAGGTTTGAAAGAGGAATTTCTATTTTGAAGAAGGCTGTTGGTCATGTTTGTTCATCAGCTGCAGAGAATGTTGATATTGCATCAGCCATGGCAATGCCATATTTAAAATTATGGGGTGTTTCACTTGGCTCTTATATACATTTAAAGCAAGCTTTGGCTGCTAAAGATGACTCAAATAATATGTTTCAAGCAGAAACGCTTTCTTTTGCAGCTTATTATGGGGATCGGTTTTTATCAGAGGCTGATACTTATTTTATTCAAATGGAAGAGGCTTCCAAAAGTCTTGCCAACATCCCTGTAGATTTTTTTTGATAATGAATGATAGAGTGAAAATATGAATAGTGTTGTCGCGATAGTCTTAGTCTTTGCCCTTGTTGCCGTTTTTGCTACTCTTGTGCTCGGCCTTATTAATATGTTACGAGGGGATTCAAAAGAACAATCAGCTCGAAGCAATCAGTTGATGAGATGGAGAGTTGTCCTTCAAGGGGTTGCAATTGCTCTTTTTTTGTTACTGATGTTTCTTTCTAATAAACACTAAGGGTGAACGGCCATGGTGACTTTAAGTAAGATCTACACAAGGGGTGGTGATCAAGGGAAAACTTCCTTAGGTTCTGGAGAGCGTGTTTTTAAATCGGATCTGCGCGTTGGGACTTATGGGGCTGTTGATGAAGCAAATGCAGCTTTAGGTTTGGCTTTGCTCTATTGTGAAGATGGTGATATGAATGGTCATCTGATCACAATTCAAAATCAACTATTTGATGTAGGCGCAGAACTATGTATGGATCCTCAAAAAAATGCAGCCAAGCATCATATCAGTGCCTTTGATGAGTCTGACATTCAGAAAATTGAATCTTTAATTGACTTTTATAATCAAGATTTACCGCCTTTAAAATCTTTTGTGCTGCCCGGAGGAACATTTTTTGCCGCTCATCTACATGTGGCCAGAACATTAGTGCGTAAGGCAGAGCGAGAGCTTGTTGCTCTGTGCTTAGCAGAGAATTGCCAGCATGACTTTATCTTACAGTATCTGAATCGATTGTCAGATCTTCTTTTTGTGTTGAGCCGCTATGAAAATTGTCAGCATGAGGCGGAGATGCTTTGGGTGCCTAAATTGAAACGGTCTTTTTAATGCTGCTTTTCATTCGACTTTCTTTTTTTCGTTTCTTCATAGAAATTAATAATTTTTGAGACTTCATGCTCTAAAGCGAATTTATCGACAAAAATTTTATGAGAAGCTTTTGCTTTTGTTATGGCTTCATCTGGGTGAGCAAGTGCCCACTTGACATGAGCATCGATCTGTTTGAACATGTCATCGGCATCAGCATTTTCATCAATATATAAGACAGTATCTCCAAAATGTTCTCTGAGGAAGGGATGATTATCTGAGATCATTAAAGCAGAAGCTGCGGCTGCTTCAAAGATCCGAGCTGTTGGTGTGCCGCTTTTCAAATGATCTTGACCATGTAGCAAAAGAGCAATACCAGCGTTTTTGATGGCTGAAACAAGTGCATCATTCTCAAAAGGGAGGGCGCCTTTATAGGATTTAAAATTTTTATCGCCCCATGTTCGTTCAGGGCCATAAAGAATAAAATAATCCTGTTTGTCTAAGGCGGAATATAAATCAAGGTATCGATCACTGAAACGGGTTGTGTCCTTTAATGAACTTCCCCAATAGCAGAGCTTGTTTTTTGGATTGGAACTGAAATCAGTCTTTTGGACTGAGAAATAGGCTTTTATTGACTGGAAAGATTTATGATTCTGCTCAAAATAATGTTCAATTGGTCCTAAAGTGTTGAACATGGTAATAAATCCATCATAATTTAAAAAATGACCATATTCTTTTGCATTGAATTGATTATTTTCGTCAACATATTGGCTGATAAAAGAATGGATGAATAGAAAATTGATGTAGTCTTTTGATGGTTTAATGCTTGATCGGATCGCAAGAATAAAGTCAGGATCGATCATTTTCACAGCCTCTTTGTGCTTATCAGCGCTATCAATAATGACATATTCACCACCCATGCTTTCAATGGTTTTGCCGATTCGGTAGAGTGCGTAAAATTCAGGCCAGTAATAAGGCCTGTTTGTGAGAAGAACCCTATAGCCATTGAGTGGTTTTTTCAATGTTGCATTATAAGGTGTTTCTTTGATTTGAGAAAGGAGAGAGGGAGTGAACCTTAATTGCTCCTCATTTTGTGATGTTAAAAACTGAATAGCCTTATATCCTTGCCAGTAAGGGAGAAAAATAAAAAAACATGTGGTCCCTATGATCAAAATGAGAGCGATGGTCATTTTATATTTTCCAAGACAGTTTAGAGCCTTTAAGCATGTGTGGAGCATATTCATCCTGCAATATGGTTATTCTGCAAGGGCAGGTGCTTTTGATAAGTTACTTAGATACTGAGCGATGCCTGGGTAATTGTTTTCAGTTGCGAGCATTGCTGCTGTTTTTCCAGCATAATCCGTTCTGTCAGGTACTGCCCCGTTTTCAATTAAGAGTTTAACGTTTGCCAAAAGCCCTTTTTCTGCAGCAAGCATGAGTGGCGTCAGACCGTCTTTATTGGGTAGATTGATTTTTGGCTTAAAGGCAAGAAGCGCGATAAGTGCATTTGTGTTTTTATGAGAAGCAACTAGAGAAAGAGCTGTATTTCCATCTCTATCCCTTGCACTTAAACTGGCTCTGTTTTCAAGGAGTACCTGAATGAGCTCAGCATTGCCAATAGAAGCTGCAACAAGAAGGGCTGGTTGGCCAGAGGAAGATTTCATATTTGGCGAAGTGCCTCTGAGTAAGCTTGTTTTAACCGCTTTGATGTTTTGATTCCGAATCTCTTGAATAAAGATATTATCTTCCAGCAGAGAGACTTCAGCTTTTGCAGGAATGCAAAAACATGTCATAAAAAAAGAGATGAGTGTAAAGAAAAATTTAAGAGTGCGGATCATATAGTAACATAGCCTTTGAAATGAAAACTTGAATTGCGAACCGAATCACTTTAAGTAAGAAGATTGACAGTTCATAGTTAGGTAAAAATATCATATGAATATCCAAGCACAACTTCAACTAAAAAGAACAGATTTTTTTTCGGCCGATGTGAGGGCAAGAGTGAATAGGCTCCTGCCAGAGCTTATCTTTTTGTTTGGCTCAATTGTCTTGTCGTTTTTGTTTAGTCATTTTGAAGCACAACTCTTTTTGTATCAAGCGCCTAGTGTTTATTCAGATTTTTCATATCTTTTTTTTACAGGGGTTTTAGCGGTTGGTTCTTTAATTTGGGGCAGAATTCTTGATTTGTATGATGATGTTTTCACGTTGGGTGCCTCGTTTCCCTGTTTGTTTACGGGGCTGATGGTTCTCTTCTTGGAGTTATCTATCCATGTGTACCTGTTTGGTATGTTTTTAATTATTCTGAGCATTTCCAGTTTCTTGCCTTTTTATATAAGGCGTTTGGCCTTTTTTTATCCAAAAGATGCTTTTTTGTCGCTTTTCGCAAAGAAGCTGGCTCTCTTATCAATCGTTGTCTATATAACGATTTTTGTGGCTAAAGCTGATCTTTTCATGGAATATTACCATCCAACATTTCTTGCTTTTGCAAGTGTAACGGTGCTTTTGTTTTTATTTATGAGCTTGTATTTAAAAGATAATATCAATAAGGTGTATTTTGAACCACATACAAATTTTGTTGTGCCGATGAAAGAGGTCATTGATATACACAAATCATTTTTTCCTTTGATTAAATCTATTTTGAGTAATCCAATGATTTTCAGTTATATGTTTATGATGTCTTTCCCGCTCAGTGGCATTTTATGTTTTTTTATGATCAGTCCATATATTCTTTCAGAAAATAAATATATTTATGAAGAGTATATTTTGGTTTCAGGTTTTATTTGCTTCTTTTTTTCTGTGAGTAGTATGATTACATCATACTGTCATCAGAAATTTTCTCCGGATGTTTTGATTCGTGCTGGGAATTTGTTGATTGTTTTGGCCTCTTTTTTGTTTATCAATATTATGGCCAAATCATATTTTAGCCATTTTGCTTTTGCTTTCCCTTTGTTAATTTGGGCTTATAGTATGGGTATGTCTTATGCGACTTCTTTGACTGTTGCGATCAGTTATGCTCAAAGATCTACAGGTCTTTTGATTGGCCTTACAACTGTTGCTCAGTTTTTGATTACCATCTTTTATTATAGTTTTGTCATTGTCTTTCATCAGGATTATCGTTTTACCTTGGCTGCGACATTGATTTTAATTGCTATGCATGGAAGTTGGATATATTATTCAATGGTTGTTAGTCGTTTAAAACCTTAATTTATTTCAATCATTTTATCCCATGACCTATTTGCTGAAAATTAAAACACATCCTAGATCTCGCAAAATCACTTTGAGAGTGCAACATCACAATCAATCAATTGTTTTAACAAAGCCCTTTTATGTGTCTGAAAAAAAAGCAAAAGAATTTTTAGCATCGCACCAGCCTTGGGTCGATCAAATCATTGCTCAAGAAAGAGATAAGCAAGGTCTAAAGACTGAAGGTTCTTTGACCGAAATTCCGATTTTTGGTCAGATGTATCAAATTATTCATGATTCTGGCCGTCATCAGACAAAAATGATTGAAAATTGTATTTACGTCTATGGCATGGCTGAGGCAATTCCATCAAAGTTAAAGGTGTTTTTAAAGTCTCAGATTCGTGTGAAGGTACAAGAGCTTGTGGATCAAAAGGTGAAACAAATTGATCGCGCGTATAAGGAAATTCAATTTAAAGATACAAAGTCTCGTTGGGGGAGTTGCTCATACGTTGGCAATTTGAATTTCTCTTGGCGGCTTGTTTTTATGCCAGATGAAGTGATTGACTATATTGTTGCTCATGAAGTTGCACATCTGAAGTATTTCCATCATCAAAAAGATTTTTGGGATCTTGTTGATGAACTCACAAGCCATGCCTCTTATGCAAAATCATGGCTGAAGAAGAATGCAAGCACTGTTTTTCAGTATTTAAAATAGCTCTCAGGGCACAAAGAGCATAAATTAATAAAATGAAAAGACTTTACCTCTTATACTAACATATGAGATGCTTATGAATAAGCCTGCATTGTGGGTTTTTCTGTCAGTAACGTTCACTCTATGTTCCTCTTGTTCTGAGGGGCATTCTTTAGCAGAAGGGATATTGGTTGATGAGGTTAGATACAAAGATCATCGCTATTTTGCTATTGCTGATCGTATTGGATACTCTTTTAGGGGGCGCATTTTATTTTTTTCGCGCGCAAATAAAGATAGATCATGAATTGAAAATTCACTCTACAGTGATTTTGGTTTTGATCGTGGGCGTGAATATTGGTCTTATTTATTACTTAACCAAAGAAATCATTATTGGTCCGATACAAAAATTAATTGAAGCAACAAATAGAATGGCATCGAATGGATCAGTGGATTTCATTGATATCACAACGAATGATGAGTTTGATCAATTAGCACGTTCACTTGAATCATCATCAGTTGCTATACATGCTTACTATCAAAAAATTCAATCATCTCAACAAGCATTGCATTATAGTGAGGAAAGATTCCACGATGTGACAGATGCTGCAGGTGAATATATATGGGAAATAACGCCGGAAGGTTTGTTTCGTTTCTTAACGTCGCGTGCAGAAGATACCTATGGGCGTAAGATTGACTTTTTATTAGGTAAATCCATTTATGAATTTATACAAGCAGAAGGGCGTGACAATTTAAAGAAAATATTACGAGAATCTTCACAAGGGAAAAGATCTTTTAAGGATATTGAGGTTCCAACGGTTCATCGAAATGGCCTCGTTATATGGCAAAAAATTTCGGGATTGCCTGTTTTAAATGAGCAGGGTGATGTTGCATTGTTTCGGGGTGTTGGTCTTGAAATCACAGACTATAAAATGGTTTCTAAAAGATTAGAGGAGAAAGAATGGTCTTTAAATCAACTCAGCTGTCAGTTGAGTGAAAGTGATGCTGAATGCCGGTCTCTTAAAAAACAGGTTGTACAGTTAGGCGATGATTTAAAGACAGCAGAAGAGTCTTTGGAATCAACAAAGTTATCAAAAGCTAATTTCTTGAAAAATGTCAATCACGAGATCAGCACACCTCTTACAAATATCAATGCTATGTTTGAATTAATGAAGAGTACATCTCTTAATAGTGAGCAAAAGAAATATGTTGCGATTGCCAGTGAATCTATTGCGACACTTTTGAATGTGATGAATGATGCCATTGATCATACAAAATTAGAGGCTAAGTTGCTAAAGCTTCAGATTGAAGATTTTAAGCTTGATGAGTTGATTCAAAAAATAGTTACAGCGAAACGGCCAAAAGCCCAAGAGAAAAAATTGAAATTAACTGTGAAAATTGCAGATGATTCTCTCGTATCTCTTTCTGGTGACCCTATACGTATTAAGCAAGTGTTAGATAACTTACTGAGTAATGCGATTAAATTTACGGCTCAAGGGGCAATCGATTTAATTGTGATAGCTGAGGCCAGAGATGATTCTAGTGTTCTTTTGAAATGTATCGTGCGAGATACAGGTGTCGGTATTGATCCTAAATTGGCGCAAAACTTATTTGATCATTTTTCATATCAGAATGGGATCGGCAATGAGACAATGGGCAGTACAGGTTTAGGTCTGTCTATTTCTAAAGAGCTCTGTGAATTGATGGGTGGGCAGATTGGCTATAATCCGGAATATGAAAATGGGAGTGAATTTTGGTTTGAAGTGGTTTGTGAGCAATCAAAGAAGGCATCCCAGGGTAAAGAGAAAAAGTCTAAAGAAATTAGGCTTCCGGCAGAAGAACCAGCCTACGTTGCAACTGAGGATTCAACAGAAGACTACGGACAACGGCTTTAAAAGGCCTCTGTATTTTAACTTTTAATCGTCATATGGCGCCTATGATAATACAAGAAAAAGCGTCATTGCGAGGAAGCCGAAGGCTGACGTGGCAATCTCATGGGTATTGAAAGAGGAGATCGCCACGCCTCACGTTGTTCGGCTCGCGATGACGGATGGTGTAGGCTGATGGACTCTCTGCTGTCTTATCATAAGTCAATTAGACCTCATAACGTCATAACAAACTTATAACTACTTTCATACCTGACAAAAAAGGGGAGCGTGGGGTTACAAGGAAAGTTAAAGTGAATAGTATTGGAACCCGCTTCAGGATCTTTAGATGCGATCATAATTCAGCATGACTCATTGGCAATTACTCTAAGGAAACCAGTTTCGCTTCGCCACCGGCGCTTTCAATGGAGCTTAAAACCATTTGTGCACGGTCCTGGTTTTCAAACGGACCAATCAACACGCGGTGGAAATTCTTTTGATTCACCGTCACTGTTTCAATGTTAACTTTTCCAAAGTCTTTATAGAGCTGCGTTACTTTCTGAGCGTTATCCATCTGTTGGAAAGAGCCCGCATGAATGTAAATGCCGCTTGGGGCCGCGGCCGATACTGAAGAAGTAGTTGTTTGTGAAGTTGAGGCAACTTGACGTGCTACTGGATCAGCACTCGCTGTTTGAATAGGCTGAGATTTGGTTTGGATAGCTTCAGCAGGTTTAACTTGTTCTGCTTCAGCATATTGAATTGGGTTCTCAATAATACCTTTTTTGGCAGATTCTGCGATTTGCATACTTTTATCTTTAACAACCTCAACGCGAACGCGGGCTGTTCCGTTCAAATGAACACCCAAAAGCTGAGCGGATTTTTTAGAGAGATCGATGATACGATCTTTTTTGAAAGGCCCACGATCATTAATACGAACTTCGATTTGTCGTCCATTGTCAAGGTTTGTGACACGTGCAATACAAGGTAACTGAAGCGTCCTGTGAGCAGCGGTTATGTCATGCTGATCAAAGACTTCGCCATTTGCTGTGCGTTTGCCATGAAAGCCAGGGCCATACCAAGAAGCAACACCTTCTTCTTGATAGCTGAAGTCTTCTTTTGGTGTATAGGTCCGTGATTCAATTTTGTAGGGGTTGCCGACTTTGTACATGCCTTCCTGCTGCTTTGGCATAGATGACTTAACAACATGTGAAGCAAGATCAACCTCGGCACAAGCGCCGAGAACAAGGATAATGCTGCAGGCAGTTAAAAGCTTCAAACGTCTAGCGCTACGGGCTTTGATTTTGTCTGAAAGTTTAAACTGAATTGTTTGAGTCACGCTTGCCGTCCTGTTTGTGTTCTTGTTATTATTTTATCGCGTTTTTTATCGTTATAATGACATTATATCACTTTTTTATAGGGTGAATGCAAGAAAAAATCACGGAATGATTTTGTCTGCCAAGAGCCCCGTTCCAAGAGCGAAGAAATAAGACTTGTTCCACTTCATGATGACATGGAAATTAGGGTAAACAAGAAAGGCTCTGCCAGATGTTTGATCTGGAATGATAAGGCAGGCCTCAACGTCAAGAGCAGGAAGAGGGCTGTTATTCATGCCTGTGATTTTGTTATCTCTCCATTCTTTGAGTGGTTTTTTCAAATCGCAATTGCCTTTGCCATAGTCTTTTGCATGGTCAATTCTGACCTCACGTCCCCATTTTTGAGTTTCATCCCAGCCAGATTTTTGAAGATAATTGGCGGCTGAAGCAAAAATATCGGCTTTGGAATTCCAGATGTCAATCTTACCATCTTTGTCATAATCAACGCCAAAGTTCACAAGACTTGATGGCATGAATTGAACTTGCCCCATAGCGCCTGCCCATGATCCTTTGAGTGGCTCAGGGCTGATTTTATTTTCATTGAGAAGATGGAAGATCTTCATCAGCTCTGCTTTAAAGAACTCACGGCGTCTGCCTTCGTACGCAAGGTTTGAGAGGGAAGAAGGGACGTAATAAGTACCCATAATCTCACCACAATGAGATTCCATGCCCCAAAGAGCAAGAAGATATTTGGGCGGAATACTGTAGTCGTGGGCAATTTGATCGATCAGCTTTTTGTTCGCGTGGTAAAATTCACGAGCCTTGGTGATTTTCTTTTCAGTAATGACGCGTTTGGTATAGTCATTAAAAGTGAGTTTGAACTCAGGTTGGTTGCGATCCTTGGCCACAACCTTGTCATCATAGGTTAATTTTGGGAAAACAGCTTGGATCACATCAGGACGGATGCCGTTATCCTTAAGTTCTTTTTTGAAATCAACAAGCCAAGCTCTGTAGGATTCGGCTGAGAGTTCTTCAGCAATGGTGGGTGATGAGAGTGTGCTTGTGAAAAAGATGAAGGAAGTAAAAAGAACTATTTTTTTTATGACCAATTGAGAGCTCCTGAGCTAGAATTATTTTTATAGCCTCATTCTAACAAGTTCCCGCAATTGATCAAGAGGGTTTTTCGCTGCTGCTTATAATGATGTGATATGCTCTCAATTTTGATCTTATCCGGATCTTATTCCGGATAAATCTAACTTTTGAGGAGGTTACTCCGGATAAGTTTAAATAGCAAGCAGGTTTTTAAGACCAAGGTGTTTTCGAGACAGCTTGTTGACATTTGGCTATGGCTGTACAGAATGTCGCAAGAGCTGAAATCATATTATTCAAGGTGTTTGTAAGCTGCTGTAGGGTTGTCATGTAATTTGTGGCTGAAGTATTGATGTCAGCAATAGTAGATTTTGACTCGCCAACGGTAATTGTGTATGTGTCTTGATACAAAAATTGTGGATTTTTTGAGAGTTGACTTATGCCTAATGCTCCAATTGTATTCGCATAACTAAGATAATTAGGCGGTAAAGGTGCATTTGGATCGGAAGGTAATGCAGGAGAGGTTGGTTCTGGAGGTAAAGTGCTGGGATCCCCATAAGTATTTATTTGCCATTGAATGCCTGAAACCCATTGGTAATAATCGCTAACAGTAAGGTTCGATTGAGTAAGAGTCTTCATCCCAGCGAGTAAGTCTTGTGGTCGAATTGTTGCATCAGCGTTATCTATTTGAAAAGAGGAGGCTAAATTAGGACGCTCTGCAAGATAATCTGCCAGGTATGAGGTGGTCCCATCTGCAAGTGTTACGCTTATAGGGAGTGTGACTGACGTTGATTCATCAGCATCTGATCCAGCAGCGGTGACTGCAGAATTGATCGCAGCTTCCCAGGCTTGATCCATATATTGCTGATGTTGAATAGTGCTGATGAGATTGCCAAAAGGACCTGAGCAAGCATCATTGATGACTTTTGAGACTGAGACGGTAATCATGGTGACTAACCACAGTTCGGTCAAGCCAGCAAAATTTGCTCCGGTGAGAGCAACATCTCCTGTCGGAGCTGCTGGACTGAGTTGTGCTGGTGGTTGGTTTGATACGCCGTTAACTGACATGGTAACCTCCGGTGTAAGTTTATGATGATCCTGATCCTGGTGCGCTCAGAACGGCTTGTTGGCATTTTGCCATGGCAGCACAGAATGTCGCCAAAGCTGAAATGAGATTATTCAAAGTATTGATTAGCTGCTGCACAGCTGTCATGAAATTTGTTCCTGAGGCGCTGATAGCAGTAGAAAGACTTTTGGCTTTGTCAGCTGTGGTTTGAGAACCTTTTGGAAATAAAAAGTTTTGATTGGTTGTAATGTTCTGACTTGTGAAGAAGGCTGCAAGCTTATTTGCATAATCAACATAAATTTGAGGAAGAGGTGCATTGCTTGGGTATTTAGACATGCTAGGTAGTGGTGGCGCAGGTTTAGGGAGCTGACTTATATCACCATACTGTGATATCAAATTTGTAATGTACGTTAAATTATTTATATAATCACTTGAGCCAATAGTGTTTCCCGATAATGTGCTAACTGCGTTTTCAGCAAATTCTACCTGGGTGCCATAAAGAGTCGATGCTAAATCAGGTCTTTCAGCAAGATATTCTTGTAATGTTGATGTAGTACCATCTGCAAGTGTCACACTTGATGGTAGAGTTACCGTGATAGAACTATCATCTGGTGTGCTGTCCCCTGAAGCAGAAGCACTTGAATTCGCAGCGTCAGTAGCCGAATTGACTGCAGCATTGATCGCAGCTTCCCAGGCTTGATCCAAATATTGCTGATGTTGGTTGTTATTTATGAGCTGTTGGAAAGGGCCTGAGCATGCCGTATTTATGACTTTTGAGACAGCAACGGTAATCATGGTAATTATCTTGAGTTCTCCCATACCAGAAAGATTTCCTAAAGTCATAGCAGTATTTTCTGTTTGAGAAGCCGAGCTAAGAGGGGATAAGAGGGGTGGTTGGTTTGATACGTTATCGACTGCCATGGTAACCTCCGATGTAAAGATTGATCTACAAACAAATTATACCATAATTCTTAATATTTCAGAAAAAATAGCAGTTGAAGGTTATTTTTTCTGAAGAGGATTTAAATGGTGCTCTTGTTTATGGTGTCAATTAGTGTCGTCACTTCTATGTAAAGGTTTCATCTGTTGATGATGGGTGGTTCATTCGTCATCCTGAGGCCCGCGAGACGGGCCGCGAGGATCCAGTCCTGAGTGATCAACGAAAGACGCTGGTTGAAAGATTTCTGGATGGTCGCGTCGCGACAAGTCGCTTCTCACCATGACGAGCGTGTACACCGTCCATATATGACGATTCATCAAATTTAAATGTCATGCAAATGGTCATTGAGATTTTTTAAAAATGCTATATAATACCTGCATATATTTTATATGTGTTTCTTTAGTATACATATGGCCTAGGAGTTAAAAATGTCTGTCAGGGACTTGCTAATATCACTATTAATCATGGGCATTTGGGGATTGAACTTCCCAATTGCGAAGATGGCTATTGGCGAAATACCTCCCTTGTTTTTGATGGCTCTTCGTTTTGCCCTTGTTGCAATTATTTTAGTGCCCTTTGTTCATTTGCCAAAAGGGAAATTAAAGGGAATCTTCTTGATTTCAATTACCTTTGCAACCGTTCACTTTGCCTGTCTCTTTACAGGGCTCAAAGAAGTTGATAGTTCGACAGCTTCAGTGATTTTGCAATTTCAGGTTCCAATTTCAGCGATTTTAGCAGCTGTGATTTTTAAAGATCGCATGCATTGGCCGCGATATATCGGTGTTATTTTGGGCATCGGAGGTATTGCGATTATTGCCAAAGAACCAAGATTCGCAGGGAACTTTTTCTCTGTAGGTCTTATTCTTATTTCTGCTTGTTTTTGGGCGATTTCAAATGTGCAGTTAAAGTCAATGAAAGATCTGCCGATTCTGTCTTTAAATGGATGGGTAGCTCTTTTCTCTGTGCCTCAATTGTTGATTTTAAGCTATTTCTTAGAACAAAATCAGTTAGAGTCCTTACAAAGCGCAAGCCTAAAAGGATATTTTGCGATTTTCTATATGGCAATTGTTTCAACGATTCTTGCCTATAGCCTTTGGTATCAAATTTTAAGGAAGTACGATATTAGCCGGACGATCCCATTTACATTGCTCATCCCCATCTACGGTGTTGTCTTTAGTGTCTTCTTGCTCAATGAAAAGCCAACTTCACAAATGCTTCTAGGCTCTCTCGTCACAATGGGCGGCGTTGCGATTATTCTGGCGCGTCGACCGAAACTACTAGTCAAAACACCGCCCCAAAGTTAAATTGAGTACAGTTCAAAACTACTTGTCACTCAGAGGGCTCTCCAAGAGAGCCCGTGGAGTCTCTGGGATTTATCAAAAGGAATTGCGTTAAGTTTTTGGATTGATGAGATTCCATTCTCCTACGCTAAAGCTTCCGCGGAACAGGCGCCACCTCTTGAGGAGGTGGCTCTGAATGACGGTATTAGATGAGGATTTCTGTAGTTACTCTTTAAACTCGAGAATATCACCCGGTTGGCACTCAAGGTGCTTGCAAATAGTCTCGAGCGTTGAAAAGCGGATTGCCTTGGCTTTGCCTGTTTTGAGAACGGAGAGGTTCTGAACAGTGATACCAATGAGATCAGCCAAGTCTTGCAATTTCATTTTCCGTTTTGCGAGCATCACATCAAGATTTACAATGATTCCCATAATCTCTCCTATACAACTAAGCGTTGGTCTTCTTCAAGTTTACTTGCTTCAAGCATCACCCAAGAGATGATAATAATCATGATTCCGCAGAAAAGTGTTTCAAGGTTTGTTGTGCTAAAGCCAATTGAAATGAGGCGCTCACCAGGTGGGTTATGGATGGTAACGGACAGAACTGAGAGTGCGCCACTGATTGGTGTTGAGATGAATGCATCGATAAAAAATAAGCTTCCTAGATACTTGTAGAGTTTTGCATTCGCTATTGTGAAAACATGTCCAGAACGATAATTCACAAAAATTGATCTTAAAAGAATCAGTCCTATATAGAATGGGATATTTCCGGCGACATAGCTCATGAATAGAATTGATTTTGCAAGTGGCGTCCATGTCATGCTTGTAAGATGGTAATCACCTAAAGCAGTATGGACAACTGATGGTTGCATCGAATTGTTTAAAAGAGCTTGTGTGAACGGTGCATCAATAAAGTAGCTCCCTAGAACCCAAAAGAGTGGAAACCAAATCAGAAGTGCCGTTAAGATAAAGATGATATATGAACTTATTTTTTGAATTTTTGACATTTTTTCCTCGTGTTTTGTCTGTAGGGTCACTTTATCAAGAAGAAAATCGTGAGTCAATCATTTTTTATTGTTTATCAATAATTTTTTATTGAGAGGCGGGGTTCGGGTCATCCTGAACTTGTTTCAGGATCTATTTGTAATGATAAAGAGATGCTGAAATAAATTCAGCATGACAGGCTAGTATAAGTTGATAACACCCACAAGCAATAAAGCTCTGTGCGTTTTATGTGAATCTGATTTGTAGGAGAAAATTGGGTGCGGGGGCAGGATTTGAACCTACGACCTTCAGGTTATGAGCCTGACGAGCTACCGGGCTGCTCCACCCCGCGACACAAGATGATTTTTATGGGAAGAGCGGCAATCCTAAGCGGGCTCAACATCATCTAAGATAAAGGTATCATATAAGCAGCACTGAACTCTGTCAATGGTCTTTTATCATTTTGTTTAAAAAAAGTGAACCATTTTCATAAACCACGTAATCGTACGGATCATTTTGTAGAAAAGCGGCTCCATCTAAATCAGCATAATCAGCCTGTTGTGCTAAAAAATAGGCAGGCAGAATCGATAGGCTTGATGACACCATGCATCCGACCATAATCTTTTTATTATGCTTTTTAAGGTAATCATAGACCGAGAAAGCTTCAGTGAGGCCACCTGTTTTATCCAATTTAATGTTGAAGACATCGTAATAGGGCAGAACAGAGTCAAGGCGTGATGTATCATGACAGGATTCATCAGCGAGCAGAGAAATGCCCCCTTTGTAATCTTTTAGATGCTCGTCTTGCCCTGCAGGTAAGGGCTGTTCAATCATTTCGATTTTCAGATTCTTTTCAGTCACAAAATCAACAACTTCATTCAAAAAAGCAATATCCCAAGCCTCATTGGCATCAAGGAGAAGGGGAGTGCTTGGTACTTTTTCAGCAATCGCCATGATTGTATCAAAGACGCCTTCTCTTTCTAATTTAATTTTAAAGAGTGTTGCCCCTTTGTGTTTGAGCGCTTCTTTTGCCATGCGTTCGGGTGTGTCGATGGTAATTGTTGCGCAGATCGGAATGGCTTTTGGAGCTGTAATCCCAAGATATGAAGATACAGATTGTTTTTCAAGGAATGCATCCCTTTGCCATAAGACGAAATCAAGGGCATTTCTGAGTGACGACGGTGGAAGCAGTTTTAAGAGATCAACTCGAGAAAGAGAATCCGTTAATCCTTTTTTTTGAAGGCTTGTGAAAAGATCCATCATGGAATTTTGGCTCTCTCCGTAACGCGGGTAAGGAAGGCCCTCTCCTTTAAAGAGTCTGGTGATGGTAGGCGTAAGGTTGATAGAAAGGCTTATCTCGATAACATCGGCTGAAAGTTTGCTGCCGCGTGAAATGGTAAAAGCAGATTTAAGGGGATATGATTTACAAGCAATTGAAAAGGGAGTCATTTGAAGTCCTTAGGATGGTGTAACAGAAAGCATGACAAGATACCGTAAGGCATAACAAACGGAAGTGACAATGATGAATGAGAGGCAATAAATGCCAATAAACCATAGAATGCGAGATCGTTTTTGTTTTATATCTGTCATTGTATTGTCTAATAATGATGCATGTCATCAGTGGTTTTGCCCCAGAAGACCTTATAGACAAACCCTGTATAAAGTAAGATAACAGGTAGAATGAGTACAACGCCAATCAAGATAAAGAATTGACTATTAGGCGCAGCCGCTGCTTGCCAAATGGTAATTTGGTAAGGCACAAGATAGGGCCAGAAGCTAATGCCAAGTCCAAAGAAGGAGAGGATAAAGATTGCTGATGTGTAAAGGTAAGGAGCATAGTCTTTCCCTTTTCCAATCATCGAGTTTCCAAGAGAGATCCAGCAACGACAGATACAGTAAAATGTAATGATCGGAACAGGGAGTAGCATTACAAAATGATTTGCCTCAAACCAGCGTCTGTAAATTTCAGGTTCTTGTATCGGTGTGAGAATGCTCACGCCTCCAATAAAAATACTCACAACAAAGAGCAGCAATCGTCCCATTGAGCCTGCCCATTTTTGGAGGGGGCCTTCCGTTTTTTTCACAAGCCAGCAAGATCCAAGCAGGGCATAACCGCAAATGAGGGTCATGCCGCAGAAAAGCGTAAAAGGACTTAGCCAGTCGAAATGATCTCCAGCATATTGAAAGGTTGCATAATGATCGCCTGAGATTTTCACGCCTTCAATAAAAGCCCCAAGCACAACCCCTTGTGAAAAGGTGGCAACAATGGATCCAATTGAGAAAGACAGATTCCATATGTACTTGTGTTTTGTGGCTTTTGCGTGGAATTCAAAGGCAACGCCTCTGAAGACAAGAGCTAAAAGCATGATCATAATGGGCATATAAAAAGCAGGCAATAAAACAGAATAGGCAACAGGAAAGGCAGCGAGAAGCCCTCCGCCGCCAAGGACAAGCCATGTTTCATTTCCATCCCATATAGGCGCAATTGTATTGATCATGCGTCTGCGGTCTGCTTCGCTTGGTGCAAAGAGAAAAAGAATGCCAATACCCAAATCAAATCCATCGAGAAGGACATAGAAAGTAACAGCCGTTGCGATGATCAGCGCAAGGATTAAAGGTAAGTGTGGGGCAATTGTGTCAAACATGGTCAGGTTCCTTTTATCCTTTGATAATATGGCCAAAAGATGTTTTGGGATATTGGAATTGCGTATCTTCCATTAAATCAGGTCCTTTGCCAATTGTTTTGAACATGTAGATCAAAAAGGCAATAAACAGGGCTGTATAGACAATGATGAAGAGAGATAAAGAAATCAAGACTTTTTCACCTGAGACAGGTGAGATGCTGTCAGCTGTTCTAACAAGTCCGTAAACAACATAGGGTTGACGCCCCATTTCAGTAACACACCATCCTGCAATTGTTGCAACAAAGCCAAGGGGTGAAACACAGACGAGCAAGAAATGGTAGAATTTATTTTCAAAGAGGCGACCTCTGATCCTAAGCCATGTGCCCCAGAGAGCCATGACTAAAAAGATAACCCCAATGCCCACCATAATGCGGAAGCTGAAAAAAACAGGAGCCACAGGTGGCCAGTCTTTTTGAGGGATCATATTGAGTCCTTCAACTTCGCCATCAAGTTCATGAGTGAGTAAGAGGCTGGCGCCTTTCTCGATTGAGATTTTATAATCAGTTTTTTTGTTCTGTTGATCTGGGATGCCAAATAAAACAAGGTCTGCTCCCATTTCTGTTTCCCATATGGCTTCGATCGCTGCAATTTTCATGGGTTGATGTTCTTTTGTATTCAGGCCATGAGCATCACCAAGAAAGATCTGTACAGGAACGGCGATCAGCACAACCCATAAGATCATAGAGAGGCTGTTGCGAGAAAAACGAGGATGTATATTTTTCAAAAGATAAAAGCCAGCAATGCCAGCCATCACAAATGAGGCTGTGATAATAGAGGCTAGAATCATATGAAAATAACGATATGAGAAAGAAGGGTTGAAAATGATTTGCAGCCAATTTTCAGCAAAGAAAATACCATTTTCATCAATTGTGTGACCTTGAGGGGTTTGCATCCAGCTGTTTGCAGAGAGAATCCAGAAAGCAGAAATGAGCGTGCCAACAGATACCATGAGCGTTGCAAAGAAGTGAAGCTTAGGGCCAACCTTGTTCCAGCCAAAAAGCATAATGCCTAAAAAACCAGCTTCTAAGAAGAAAGCGGATAGAACTTCAAAACTCAGGAGAGGGCCAATCACATTCCCTGTTTTGACAATAAAAGATGAGAAATTTGTTCCGAACTGATAGGCCATAACAACGCCGCTGACAACGCCAATCCCAAAGGCGAGGGCAAAAACCTGAATCCAGAATTTATATTGTTGCAGATAGACAAGGCTTTGTGTACGCAGCCATTTCCATTCCATATAGACAAGATAGAGCGACAGCCCAATCGTGAGGGTCGGGAAAAAGATATGAAAGCCAATTGTAAAAGCGAATTGTATGCGTGAGAGAATTACTGGATCGAGTAACATTGCAAGACCACCCTTTCGGATAAAAAATATATCATGGTTTCACGCAATCAAACAACCTTAAATCACTTATCTTCATATCTATCTGATAATAAATGGAATATTTTTGAAATGTGAAAAAAAACGACAAAAATGAATATTTTGACTAGACAGAGAGGGATTTTTGCCTTATAAAATGACAAGACAAGTTACATTGATTCTTATATCTGTAGCGAAGCCCAGGTAGCTCAGTCGGTAGAGCAAGGGACTGAAAATCCCTGTGTCGGCGGTTCGATTCCGTTCCTGGGCACCATTTCATTCAAAAATCCATCGCTCCCCTTTTTGTTATTCCGGCTCTTTCTTGTCATTCCTGTGTCCTTTTTTTGTCATTCCTGCCTTCGTGTACAGACCGGAGACATAGGTAACGAATGTGCGGGGACATAGGTAACGAAAATTGATAAACTTTACGGCAAAAATGGGAGATCTAAAATGCCGTGGTTAGCAAAAG